>NZ_JBPLBA010000012.1:0-42960 GCF_054039375.1 Desulfomarina sp.
TTTCCTTTGCCTGTCCGTTTTCAACATCATGCAGGAACCCTGTCGCTGCAGGACGGGTTGATTTGAGAACAGGTTCAAGATCACGCCTTAACTCCTGAAGAACATCTTTTTTCAATGATCTCACTTCATCGCTGAGAGCATCCAGCTTCTCCAGAATCAACGCTTCATTCATCGTATTTCACTCACCGGTTAGAATTGCGGAAGAACCACCATGTAGTATTACTACCATGTAGTAGCATACTCCAGCAAATATGTGAAGGAAAAAAGAAATGCAATAATTTACCTAAATACTTTAGCACTCGATATTTTTTTTGAGTTATGTTTTTTATTATTAAATTAATTAGTTAATCACAGGCGTACTCTTAATCCCTCCAGGCTTCCACTCCTTAAATTGATCAGGTGACACAAGAATCCATCTAAATAATTTGACAATAATTCTTATTTACGAGAAAATACGTAAATCGTTTGAAAACGAGAATAAACATACCCGCATGATGCCCGGCGCATACAAGGAGAATACATGTTAAAGCTGAAGGATATTAAAATTAAACCAAAACTGACCATTCTCTTTCTTCTCGCGGGGATCATTCCCCTGGCTGTTGTCGGCTGGTGGTCCAGCTTTAAAGCCAGTGACGCCCTGATGCAGAGTGCTTTCAATCAACTGAGAACTTTGCGGAGTGTAAAAAAGATTGAAATTGAGTCTTTTTTGAAAGAGCGCATGCAGGATATTGAAATTCTAGCAAGAAGCGCTGATACACATAATATTATCAACCATTTTTTTAAATATCATCATGAATTCAATATCAAAGCAGATGGCCCGTACAATACATCCACACCTGAATACAAAAAGATCTGGCAGGAACAGGGAGAAAATCTTTTCAAATATATGAAAGAATACGGTTATTATGATATTTTCGTTATCTGTGCCAAACATGGCCATGTCATGTATACAGCGGCAAAAGAATCAGATCTCGGTACCAATCTCAGTCATGGACCGTTGAAAGACAGTGGTCTTGGCAAACTCTGGGCCCGGGTAGTGAATACACAAAAACCGGCCATTCAGGATTTCAAGCCCTATGCCCCGAGCAATAATGAACCGGCGGCATTTATCGGTTATCCTGTTTTTGATGAAAACGGAAATCTCGAAAGCATTGTGGCACTGCAACTCTCTCTGGAAGCAATCAATAATATAATGCAGGAACGGGAGGGTATGGGTAAAACCGGTGAAACGTACCTGGTCGGCCAGGATAAACTGATGCGTTCAGACTCCTTTCTTGATCCAGAAGGACATTCGGTCAATGCATCCTTTGCCGGCAATGTCGCCGGTAACGGGGTCGACACGGTCGCCAGCCGAAAAGCTCTGGCAGGAACAACAGATGCGGGAATTATTATTGATTACAACGGCAATCCTGTTCTTTCCGCCTACACGCCGGTCAAGTTCGGAAATACCACATGGGCCCTTATAGCGGAAATTGACAGGGCCGAGGTAAAGGAACCGATCAACAATCTCATTAAAAGTGTTATCATTATAGCAATCGCGGCAACAGCGCTGATTACCTTGTATGCTCTGTTTATTGCAGGAATGATAGCAAAACCACTTATCCGGGGTGTCAATTTTGCGCAAACCATCGCCGGAGGTGATCTGACAACACATTTTGACCTCAACCAGAAGGATGAGATCGGCGACCTTGCCCGGGCTTTGAATGAAATGGGCAAAAAACTTCGTACAATGTTTCAGAATATTGCTGGTGGAATTCAAACTCTCTCATCAGCCTCAAATGAACTTGCCGCCATATCCGGCATAATGTCCACCAGCTCTGAACAGACAACAGAAAAAGTCAACAGTGTGGCGGATGCAGCCAAAGAAATGAGTATGAATATGGACTCGGTCGCCGCTGCATCTGAACAGACCTCAGTGAATGTCAATATGGTTGCGGCTGCAGCAGAGGAAATGTCTTCAACAATCGCAGAGATATCATCCAACACCGATAAAACCAGCACAAAAACACAAACAGCAGTCAACCAGTCGGACAATGCATCAAACAAGATTCAGGCCCTGGGTGAAGCCGCCCAGGAGATAGGTAAGGTTACAGAAGCAATCACTGAAATATCGGAACAGACAAATCTTCTTGCACTCAATGCGACCATTGAAGCCGCCCGGGCAGGTGAAGCGGGCAAGGGTTTTGCAGTGGTTGCCAATGAGATCAAAGATCTGGCAAGGCAAACATCGGACGCAACAGCCGAAATCAGGGACAGCATCTCAAGAATACAGGATGCCACCAGTAATTCGGTCATGGAAATCACCCGGATTTCTGCAGTGATTGGTGAAATAAATGAAATGGTATCTGTTGTTTCTGACACAGTGAACGAACAAACCAATGCCACCCGTGAAATTGCCGACAACATATCCCAGGCCTCCCTGGGCATACAGGAAGTGAATGAAAATGTATCCCAGGCATCAATAGCAACCAGAGAAGTGGCAAAATATATTATCGAGGTGGGAGAGACATCTGAAGGAATCAACTCAAACAGTGAAAAAGTCAACACAAGTGCAGGAGATTTAAGAAAACTGGCCGGACAATTGACCGACATGATCAATCAATTCAAGCTATAGGGTGCCTTGGAAGATCAGTTTTTTCCTTCGAAATCAAGGAACTGAAAAGACACTCCAGCTTCGAAAATTTCATTTTTTCTCCAGACATCTCATCCTGGAAATCTGTTTATTTTCCTGCAGCTGTGCCCGCTTCTTTCAGGCGGGCAACAAGATAGGCGGCAAGCTGTTTATCATCTTCAAACATATCGAAACAATAGCCATCACTTCCGGAAAGACCTCTTGGAATGACCTCTCCTCTCTCTTCGGGGTCCGTAATCATATCACCGTAAAAACAGACGGACAGCCAGCGTTCCGCCGGATCATCATCAATAACGTCAATGATGGCAAACAGCTCCCTGTCGGTCTGCCTTCTATGCTTCGGCCTGATGGAAAAACTGACTCCGGGCCGGGCAACAAACTGCAACTCAACATCTTCCATAGTTTTTACGGTATCAAAAAAGAGCCGAAACCAGTTCTTCATCGGCTGATCACCCTCTCCACCCCAGTCACTGAGAAATGTTTCGATTTCAGATTCCACCATTTTCTTTTCCATCATTTCACCCTCCATAAAACTAAAATGATTTAACCACTCACAGGTCAATTAACCATGTGCTTTTTCGTAATTGGTCACAGGGGTAGTAACTCCAAGAGTAATTACGCTTTTTCTCTCTGAAATGTAATGAAAATTCTTCTAAATAACAAAAGTTATTTTTAATTTGACCCGGCAACGCCCAGGTGGAACGCTGATTACGTACAAAATTCAGCCTGATACTTGAGACCTGTGGATGTGCCTGTTTTATAAGGCGTATTTCAAAAATCACATTGTACTGGTTTGAAAATAATCTGGACTGACACTTTTTTCATTTGAATTCCTTATCAATTGAGATTTCCAGTGATTTTTGACCGTAAGCTAGCCTTGTAAAGCAGGTCCAATCCACAATTTGGCTGAGTTTCATGGGTAATCAAGATGAAAATAGAGTACCGTGTAAGCTAGGTTTTTTTTAGACAACCGGCCACTCCCTTTCCAGCGAAAATGCTGTTTTCCAAGGTGGTCTGCACACAATTCAGCCGATTACTCTACAATGCTTCTCATTCTTGCACCTTCAAAAACACAAGCCTTCAATGGACGTGATTTTCCCCTTTATTTCCAGCCGCTCTTCCCAGACAAAACCGAGTCACTGATCAACCAGCTTCAGGCCATGTCAAAGGATGAACTTGCAACCATTTTAAAGACCAGCAGGAAACTGACGGAAACAACCTATGAACGTATCCACAGTTTCCAAATTCCCCTGCGAAAGGGACGTGTCCACCAGGCCTTTTTCACCTTCCAGGGAGATGTGTACAGAGGAATAGGAACTGATTCTTACAATAAAGACCAACTCCAGTACTGCCAGGATCATATCTTTATCCTGTCGGGACTTTATGGAATCCTGCGCCCTCTGGATCTCATGCATCCATACAGGCTCGAGATGGGAACAAAACTTGTGACGGGGAACGGGAAAAACCTCTATCACTTCTGGAGTGATCACATCACTGAAGAAATAAACAGGACACTCCTGAAAACTGGATCAAATACAGTCATTAATCTTGCTTCAACCGAGTACTCCAGAACAATTCTCAAAAAAAAGCTGCAGGGAAAAAGAGTGGATGTGGTCTTTCAACAGAAAAAAAACTCTATTTACAGAACAATTCCAATCCATGCAAAACGGGCCAGGGGATATATGACTGATTTCGCCGTCAAAAATGGTATTGAAAAAGCGGAATATCTCAAAGAATTCGATCTTGAAGGTTATCGTTTTCAACCCCGGGATTCGACAGAACTGCGATGGCTGTTCAGGCAGGAAAAAGAAACACAGGGCCAATAACTCACAGTTTCCCAGCCTTTCATGCTCTCTTTTGCCCGCGCAGGCTGAAGCAGACTATAGCGAACAAAAGAACCTGAAAAAATCTTTACCCCCCTGCAGGTAATTACTTTTTGTTTCCTGATTACCCATGAAACTCGGCCAAATTGTGGATGTGCCTGCTTTATCAGGCTGAGTTTTGTGCGTAATCAGATTTTGTTTTTCTTGCCATTGAGAAGATCAAGCACCCGATCCACGGCAGGATCTATTGCCTCTGCGACCTTATCACTCATCCCCGTTCCCAACTGATCAAACTGATGCCCCTCTATTCCCACCAGGTAAATTTCATCCGGCACCTTTTCCGGGTAAATCCTGGCAGCAACCTCAACAGCTTCCCGTATTCCGATTCCATGCCCACTGACGGGACGGCCCCCTAGGGATGGAATTTTATCCCAGGGTAATTGATGCACCGTTCCCGACGGACTTCCAAGCTGAACACTGTCCACCACCACCAGAATCTGCCCTCCCGGTAAATATTCGAGAAGGTCCATTCCTCCAAGGCCAAGATATTCCACCCGGACACCAGAAGGTAAATCGAGTTGTTTCAGTCGCTCATAGACTGCAGCACCAACGCCGTCATCACCTATAAAATCATTACCGACACATATGACAAGACCTTCAGTCATTGTCTCTTTAACCCACTGAACGCCAGATTAAAAATGCACCGCTCACCGGTGGAAACAGTTCGTGGTCGTACCGGCATACCTGCAAGTTCAGCCACCATCCCCGCAATATAGTAATGAAACATCTGACAGGTCTGCCCGTCAATCTCCATTTTCCTGTTCTCGCAGACACTGCCGATTGGACATTGATTGATTGTAATCACAGCCTCCGTTCCTTCAAAATGTCCACTCAACTCCAGCTCCTGGATTGAGAAAACACGGACAAGCTCCTCAATAACCTTTTCAGGGCTGTTATCCGTCAGATAAACCGGCAGATTGGCCGCCATTTTCCTGCCCGCGGCTACCGCCAGGGACGGCGTGGATTTACCGACGAAAACAGTGATGGTCTCAACGAACATGTCAAGAAGAAATGAGACTTCGGTAAACGCCTTGTCATAGTCTTCCAGAGTCAGGTTCAGCTCATTTTCCGTTATCATAAGAATTTCCCCATCCGACGACTGAATTGTATGTTACGATAAAAATTCTTGACTACATGATGATTTCTGTGACTGATGGCAAGGGACGGACAGATATAGGCACAACTCAGGCATTCGATACAACTCGCTATTCTCACGACCACAGCTTTCCTGTTCTCCTCATCAAATTCAAAACAGTCGGTTGGACAAACTTCAAGACATAACCGGCAACCACGGCAGGCCTTCTCATGAATGGTCATTTCCAGCATTATTCTACCTCCTGATTCTCCTGATTACCTGGTTATTGCATCGTATTTCGACTTCCAGAGCCATTCTTCCAACAGCATGGGTGGAACATGCCAGGCATGGATCATAACACCGCACAACAAATTCGAGATTATTCAGCACCTGTTCATCATCACTGCCGGTCAACAGACAATTGCCACTCCGTTTAAGCGAACTGTTGATGGCTGCCGTATTCTGCTGGGTGGCAATGATCATATTCGCCTTTCTTACAAGCCCTCTTTCGTCAATTTCATAATCATGAATCAACGTGCCACGGGGAGCTTCGATATGGGCAACACCTCTTCTGCCGGCAAATGATGCCTCCACCCGTGTTTTCCCCCGCAATGCCGGATCATTAATCAGCTGATCCGCCCGCTCACAGGCATATATCAGTTCTATCAGTTTGGCATACATCTGAATGATACTGTTATGGCAGGGCGAATCAAAGCTGGTTCTGAACCGCTCAAATTCGGCCTGGGCCAGGGGCGTTTCGATCCCGTCAATCACGTTTAACCGGGCAAGGGTGCCTACACGATACATATTTTCCACATTTGCATGGAGAAAATAGACCTCCTTGGCGTAGGAGTAGGTAACTGCGCGCTCCACCAGGCAACGATCATACTCAGCAGCTCGAAACTCTTTTCGGATTACACCGTTTTCATCCATACCGCGCAAAACTCCATCATAAAAATTGAGTGTACCATCGCTGACATTACCCAGGTACCATGACGGCAGGCTCTGGCTTTCAAGCAGCCGGGGGTTGGCGTCGAAAAGACGAAATAAAAGTTCCCTGATCTGTCCTGCAAGCTCCGAACAAAGATTCACCGTTTCCGCCGTCAGCTCCTGCAGCCTGGAAAACTGTCCGTCACTGAGCGAAAATGAGATTCCTCCGGCAACCGCGGTCACGGGATGAATCCCCCGGCCGCCAATAGCCTCGTTTATTTTCTGGCCCAGACTGCGAAGGCGGAGTCCTTTTTTGGTGAGCTCCGGTTCCACTTCAGCCATCCCGACAATATTTCGGCCCGCATCTTGGCCCTGCAGACCAAAAACCAGATCCGGACCGGCAAGAATAAAAAGGGACAGGGCATGAGAGTGAATCACATGGCCCATATACATGAACTCCCGCAGCAGTTTCCCTGCCTCGGGGACGGTTACACCGGCCGCCGCATCAAGAGCCTTTGCCGCCACCAGGTGATGGGCCGTGGGACAAACCCCACAGATACGCGCAGTAACCTGGGGCAGTGTATGAGCTTCCATACCAACCAATATTCTCTCAAAACCCCGAAGCTCATTAACACAGAAAAAGGCATCTTCAACCTGACCTGCTTCATTGCAGTCCAGCAGAATACGGGCATGCCCTTCAATTCTCGTCACAGGATCAATTCTGATTGTTGTGGACATGTTTTATTCCTCTGAATCGGCTATCCATTTCTTTATGAGAAATGTTGGTTTCTGGCCAACCATTTTTGTGGCCATTGCATAGGCGTAATGTGTCTTGGCTGATTTTTCCATTTTTTCCATGATATCATCATAAGGAATTGCAGTCAGCTTGGACATGCGCTCACTCACCTCCGTTCTGATATCCCTGGTGGGTTCAGTGAGAATCTGCATCGTCGGTCCTGCACAACCAGTACAGGGAATCCCATGGGAGGGGCAGGGAGCCAGGCAGCGATCAAGGGTGACGGAACCAAGACAGATATAACCCTGGCTGAGAAAGCAGATATCGTCTTCGGCGATTCCCTCATGACCGGCCCTGACAGCAGTGACGTCGGTCTTCTCCATTACCCTGTTGCAACCGGCACATACCGTTTCCTGAAGAACCCTAGGTTCCGATCCAACTACAAGGGAGGAGAGTGCCTCAAAAATAAAACGGGCATGGGGAGGACAGCCTGGCAGGTACAGATCCACATCAATGACCTCATCAATCGGAATAACCATCTTTTCCAGGGATGATATGGAGTTTCCCGGAATAAGATCCGTTTTTGTAGTAGGATTCTTCCTGTAGACATGATCCAGGATTTCTTCCCTGCTGTGTGCAAGACCGGCACCGTGGAATCCCCCGTAAACAGCACAGGTACCAAAGGCAATAATGGTTTCACATTTCTCCCGCATCTCAATAGCGGCATTGCGATCATGTTCCGTTCTGATGGCACCGGTGACAATGCCGATATCAGCCTCCGGATACCCTTTTTCATCCGTCAGTACCGGGCATTTCTGGATTTCTATGGATTCCAGGACCCGCAGCATCTTCTCATGCAGATCGACAATAGCCACGTGACACCCTCCACAATCGCACAGCCACTCACTGTTCAGGCGAACCTTTTTCTCACTCATCTTTTCCTCCGGGAAGATCCCCTCAAGCCGCAACCGTCAGTTTTTTCAGACAACTGTTCTCACCGGCATGTTTTATGGTCAGTGTCGCTTTTTTTCCCATGATAGACTCCAGGGCACCCGCAAAAAATCCATACATCATGTTACACAGGGAACCCTGCTGTGGATGTCCGAAACGAAAAAGAGCCTGCCTGATCATACAGTCCCGAAAGACCAGAAGCATTTCGAAATCACCCTTCTCATTTCTGCAGACGAACTCCTCCTGCCCTTCAGGTTTAAACGGTTCAAATCCCCACAAACAACTGTTGGCCACCAGAATATTCCTGACTTCTTCCACTGCTTCCAGCAAATCATCCGTTTTCCTGGCATCCTCAGAAAATTTCCGTCCCAGGTTTCTCCCTGCCGACATGGTCATGCTGTTGGCTCCCCTGCCGAGAATCGGTTCTATTCCGGCAGACAGTGCTACCATGAAATTCATCGTTTCCTGAAGGGTCCGCCTTTTTTTCAATATTTCTTCCACACCCCGCTCCTTTTTCCATCTACTCCACCGTAACTGGTCACAGGGGTAGCAATCATATGATTATATTACCTCTGAGCCGGAATTGCTCACAGGTACCCCAGGGTATTAATGGTTGAACCATTTGAACCGGCCGTACCGGTTTAAATACAGGCTCACGCATTCAGGGTATAGAAAGAAAATTGGAAATTCAAGAAAAATCAGGCAAGATTGATAGAGTCAGGGGTTTCTAACAATTAAAATAAGCACAACTTGGCCCATTAAGCACTTTTGGCCCAATGAAGATCAGAAAAAATATTTGACCAGGGCAAAACCCGCAACAAGAAGAAAGACAAAAAGAAGGGAGAGGATATTAAAATAACGATCTATAAACGTCTGTATCCAGGGCCCGAACTTACGAATAAGTCCTGCCACCAGAAAAAATCTTGCGGACCGTGCCACCAGTGACACAATCATGAATGTAATAAAATTGGAATGGACAAAACCGGCCGTAATGGTGAACAGTTTATATGGAATGGGCGTAAATCCGGCTGTACCCACTATCCAGACATCATACTCTCTGAAATAGTGCTGCACCATCTCATACTTTGCAGACAAACCATACCACTGCACAATTGGCATACCGACACTATCCATGAACCAGTATCCCAGACCGTAGCCAAAAGCCCCGCCCAGAACTGATCCAACAGAACAGATTGCAGCATACCTGAAGGAAGTCAGCGGAGACGCCACACACATGGCAATGAGAAAAACGTCAGGAGGCAAGGGGAAAAAAGAAGATTCAACAAAGGCAATCAGGAAAAGTGCATACGTACCGTATGGGCCACTGATCCAGTCCATACATCTATCATACAGTCCACGAATAATACTTTTTGAGCCAATGTCTTCACTTTCCACTCCAGCCATACTCCCCCACCAGGTCAACAAACCGGACATTTGCCAGTCGCCTGATCTCAACCTGCCCGTCCTTTTTTATAAGTAATTCAAGCCCCTGGGCATGTCTGTCCCCTGTTGGAATAACAAGCCTTCCCGGATCGGCCAGCTGATCAATCAGCGGCTGCGGAATTTCCGGCCCACCCGCTGTAACAATAATTGCATCAAAGGGACCGTGTTCCGGCCACCCCAATGTGCCATCGTCGAGTTTTGACCTGATATTGAAATACCGCAGCCGGTCAAAAACTTTGCGGGCAGTGGCAAGAAGGGAATTAATCCGTTCAACTGTATAAACTTTCCTGCACAATCTGGAGAGAACAGCAGCCTGGTATCCTGATCCCGTACCGATCTCAAGTACAGTTTCGTTTCCGCAAAGCTGCAGGGCCTGTGTCATACAGGCCACGATATAGGGTTGGGAAATGGTCTGCCCCGCACCAATAGGCAGCGGATAATCTCCATAGGCACGCCCCCCCATGGCATCATCCACAAAACAATGCCGGGGGACTTCATTCATTGCGGCAAGAGTTCGCTCGTCAGTTATATTACGATTAAGGAGCTGCTCCCTCACCATTTTTTCTCTGCTGGTTACATACCGGTCACTCACTTTTTTTCTCTTGCCAGGAGTAATCATCAGCCCAATCCAGATCATCCTCGTCAGTACGCAGATAAACGCACTTCGTGACTATACCATTTTTCAAAGTCACAATCAGACGACTGTACTCAGGAGAACCAAAATATTTTCCGGCATAGGGCACTCTCTCCAGAAGGGTCATATCCTTCTTGGTGTACAGCCATTTTTCAGAGCCGTCCGGCCCAACCTGCTGTTCGTCGGGATCACCTAAATATATCAGAACATCCTCACGGGTTGACACTCCAACCTTCAACAGAGCCGCATCAGATGCCAGGTGCCGTACAGGTTTATTATAACAGCCGGACAAAAGGGACAAAAGACACAGCAGAAACACAACAGTATAAAAAATTTTTGAAAAAGACATACTCTCTCCGGTAATTCATCTGAAAATTTTATGCCATGCCCTCTTTCCCTTACACTCCATGCCACCTCTATAGCCTGTACGATATTTTTTATCAACGAATAACTGGCGGCAAAACTGCCAAGGCAATGTCGTTAACTTAAGGACAAGATGGTTCATGAAAGTCCCATTCTGACCTTGACCGAAGGTATCTGCAGCCAGGACGGCTGCAGTCAAGCCCCTCCAGGGACGGGTTTAGGCGTCCCTCGGACGAGGTCGGAATGGGACTCATCGCTTAAGTTAACGACATGGCTGCCAAGGTAACCTGAGGCCCAATCACTCCACCACCCGGTTAAGAATCCTGTAGTTCCTCTCAACCATTTCAAGCGGATCTACAACCAGGCCCGCCTGGATCATAGCGTTATCATGAATCTGCTTCACCACTTCAACGGCAAGCTTCTCATCGTTTTCACGCAACCCGGCCAGTTTGACAATCAAGGGGTTTTTCGGATTGATCTCCAGGGTTTTCTTTGATTTTTCTCCCGCCATCAGTCCCTGCTCTTTTCGACTGGCCGCAAGGATCCGCTCCATCGATGAGGTCATGAAACCATCAGGATTAACAATCATTGCCGGCGCATCCACCAGCCGTTTGGAAACAACCACATCGGCTACAACCTCGCCCAACTCCTCCTTCATCCACTGCAGAAGCTCATCGAGTCCCTTCCTGTCAAGGCTGTCGCCATCATCACCGGCCTCGTTTTCCCCGGCATCCTCCCCATCCTTTGCCAGAGAAAGATCTGCCCGATCTGCTGAAACAAGTTTTTTACCATCAAATTCGGCCAAATGACTGAGAACAAAATCATCAATTGGTTCAAGGGTATAGAGAATTTCAATATCCTTTTTCCTGAACATCTCCACATAGGGCCCGGCCTCAATCGCTGCCCTGGAAGGTCCGTTGATATAGTAGATCTCCTCCTGGTCGGGATTCATTCTCAGGACATAGTCCGCCAGGCCGACGGGTTTACCGTCCTCCGATTTCGAGGATTCAAATCGAAGCAGTTTTCCAAGCTCTTTCTGATATTCATAATCGCTGGTTACACCCTCTTTCAGATAAAGACCAAAAGTTGACCAGAATTTCCGATATTTCTCCTCATCTTTTTTCGCCTCTTCATCCAGATATTTCAGGAATCTTTTGGTAATAACCTTACGCAGTTTGGCAACAAGGGCATTATCCTGCAGCGACTGCCTTGAAATATTGAGCGGCAGATCCTCGCTGTCCACCACACCTTTTAAAAACCTTAACCACTCAGGCAGAATATTTTCGGAATGCTGGTCAATGAGGATTCTCTGGCAATAGAGATTGACACCCGGTTCAACCCGTCCAAACCCGAGAACCTCAAAATTCTCCTGGGGAACAAAGAGAAGTGCATTAATAGCCAGAGGAGCATCGGCAGAAAAATGCAACCTGTACATTGCCTCCGTAGTGGCATTGCCGACAAACTTATAAAAATCGGTGTATTCCTCTTCGGTTATTTCGTTGCGGTTTCTTGTCCACAGGGCCTGAACCGTGTTGACGACTTCCCCTTCGAGCTTTATGGGGAATGAGACAAAGGCGGAATACTGTTTAATGACCGACTCAATCTTCCATTTCTGTGCATACTCCCTGGCATCATCCTTCAAGGCGATGATAACCTTCGTCCCCCTGTGCAGCCCCTTCATTTCGGTGATGGTAAAAGATCCTGAACCATCAGAAACCCATTCATGGCCCTCGCTGCCATCCCAGGAACGACTCTGGACCCGAACTTCTTTTCCAGCCATGAATGCGGAGTAAAAACCCACACCAAACTGACCGATCAGGCTGACATCCTTTCTGGCCGCCTCCACTAGTTCTGTCAGAAAAGTATTAGATCCCGAATGGGCAATAGTACCGAGATTATGCTCAAGCTCTTCACGGGTCATGCCGATTCCGGTATCGCTGATTGTCAGGGTATGTTTTTTTTCATCAACATCTATGGTGATCTCGAGCGGCACATGATCATCAAAAACATCCGTTTTGGTGAGAGACTCATGCCTGAATTTTTCCAGTGCATCGGCCGCGTTTGAAATCAATTCCCTTACAAAGATATCACGCTCGGTATAGAGTGAATTGATGACTATATCGAGCAGCTTTTTGGTTTCCGCCTGAAATTCATGCGTAGTTGTTTCCATATTTCACCTCATTCTTAACGTCTGTACGGGAATGGAAAGAAAATCCTTTCCATTGATTTTTTTTGGAATTTCGGCCAAAATGTTAAGCATCGAAGAACAACTGTCAAGATACGGCACCCCTGACCACTGACAAATCGGCAGTAAATTAAAGGGTAATTGCTCACAGTTATCCCATACGGACAGAAGAGACCGTTAAAGCCGGGGTGCCTGTGAACAGTTCCCCATACGTTCCCGGCTGACCTATGAAAATAATTGCCTTTGGTGATATCCACATGGCCACATCCCTCGTCGGAACTATCCCGGAGATCGAAAAAGCTGATCTGATCCTGCTCACCGGCGACCTCACCAACCATGGCTCCGAATCTGATGTAAGAAAAGTACTGAACGAAATAATAACCATTAACCCCAGGGTTCTCGCCCTGTTCGGCAATCTCGACAGGAAACAGGTTGACACATGCCTGGATAAGCTTGGTATCAACCTGCATGGCCAGGCAAGACTGATAGGTTCTAAACTTCTCATTCTCGGCGTCGGAGGCTCAAATCCCACACCCTTTAATACACCTTCGGAATTTTCAGAAAAAGAACTGGCGGTTCTCCTGCAAAATTCTTGGAAACAAGGCAGGAATCTGTTACATCAGGCAGCGGATAATACAAAAAACAAGATACCGACGATCCTTATCTCCCATCCCCCGCCATACAACACGACAACAGACCGGATTCGAAGTGGCCGCCATGTCGGGTCCCGGGCGGTAAGAACATTTATAGAACGGCACCAGCCCGATATCTGCATCACCGGACATATTCACGAATCAAAGGGTGAGGATCGGATCGGCAATACACGAATTTACAACCCCGGCATGCTGCAACATGGCGGCTGGGTTACACTTTATCTCCAGCATTCTCAATTTCACGCAATACTGCAATGACCAGAAAACTCGATACTGTTATCATAGGGGCTGGGCTCTCAGGCCTCACCACAGCCCATGTACTCAAACAACAAAATCCCAGCCACCGCTTTTTGGTTCTTGAAAAGGAATCCCGTACAGGAGGAGCTGTCCGCTCCTCCTGTCGTGACGGATTTATCGCGGAAATCGGCCCCCACGGCTTTCTTGACAACTGCCCTGAAAGTCAGAAATTACTGAATGAAACGGGACTCGACGGAGAAACGGTAAAAGCACCGCTGATTGATTTTGTGCGCTACGTCTACCTGAACGACAGACTGAACCTCATACCCCAGACCCCGAGAAAAATACTTATGGCTCCCCTTATCCCCTGGACCGCAAAGGTCCGGGTCCTGGCAGAACTCTTTCGCCCTCCCATAGAAGGAGAGCCGACTGTCGCCAAATGGATCCACCACAGATTTGGCCCTGCCCTGCTGCCCTATGTGGATGCCGTTTTTACAGGAACTTATGCTGGAGACTGTGACAGGTTGACCATTGACTCAGTCATGCCTGGTGTTCGTCGACTGGAACGGGAGACGGGTTCTGTTCTTCGGGGGTTGTTTAAAAAGATGAGGGAAGGAAAAAAAAAGAAAAGAGGTTCCCTGCAGTTACCGGCGATGATCAGTTTTTCAAATGGTATGCAGCAACTCCCGGAGCAACTTACGAAAGAACTGCAACAGGGAAAAGAACTGAAGACAGACTGCCGGGCTACAGCGATAAAAAAAGAAGGCAAAAACTGGCATGTCAAAACAGAAAAAGAAACTTTTTCAGCAAAGAATCTGGTTCTGGCCCTGCCGGTAAACAAAGCACTTCAACTCCTGAGACCGATTTCTCCGCCCTGCCCCCTCAACTCGATTCCTGAAGCAAAAATTGCTTCTGTCGTCTTTGGATTCACCAACGAGACAAAACTCCCGCCCGGTTTCGGTTATCTTATTCCTGAATGCGAAAAACGTTTTACCCTTGGTTCACTCTTTTCATCCAATATGTTTCCTGGCCGAGCTCCGGAAAACCACATTCTCTTTGAGACCCTGGTCGGCGGCAGACGTCATCCGGAAAGACTTGAGTTGGACGACTCAACTCTGATATCCAGGGCCTTTGATGATACAAGAACAATACTCAAGATCAGAAACGAACCTGTTTTCACAGACGTCCTTCGTCCCCGGTCCTCCATTCCCCAGCTCGAAAGAGGTTATCCAGCCCTTCTCAAATGGCGCTCAACCCTTCTGTCATCACTGCCGGGCCTCCATATCTGCGGATTTGGCTGGGAAGGGATCGGCATCAATGACATGATAAAAAACGGCTGCAGGGTCGGCGAAGCCATTCTCACCAGAGATTCGGTCACAGCAACTGCAGCGGAAGTCAAAGGAATTTATTTTTAGAGAGTGTCTGTCCAGAAATGAGGATTTTTGTTCGAGATCAAGGCGCACGGGAAATTTTACCGCAACCATATAATTGATATCGGAGTCTACGCTTACCTCCGAGGATAAATTTTTTCGGCCAACGCAGATATCGGGCAAAAAGACCAACTATGGACAAACACTAACTACAAGGCATAATTCCTATGGATGTTCTTTCACCCCGCCAGAACAGCATACTTGGCCTTGCCGGGAAAAACGGTAAAGTCGAAGTTGAAGAACTGTCCATCACTTTCGAAGTTTCACCACAGACAATCCGCAAAGATCTCAACGTCCTTTGCGATAAACAATTGCTGCAGCGTGTGCACGGGGGAGCCATTGTCGGCTCCGGCATAGAAAACGTCAGCTATGAAGCACGAAGGCTCCTGGCACCTGAAGCAAAAATCGCCATCGGAAAGAAAGCAGCGGAACTGATCCCGGACAACAGTTCCCTGCTCATTAATATCGGTACGACAACTGAGCAGGTGGCCCATGCCCTGAAAAATCACCGGGGCCTGCTGGTTATCTCAAATAATATAAATGCTGTAAACATCATGAAAAACTTTCCGGGCATAGAACTGATTATTGCAGGTGGTCAGGTCCGTCGTTCAGATGGTGGAATTGTAGGTGTTGCGGCCGTGGATTTCATCAATCAATTTAAAGTGGATTATGCGGTCATTGGTGTTTCCGCCCTTGATGAAGATGGTTCTCTGCTCGATTACGATTTCAGTGAAGTTCGCGTAGCCCAGACTATTATTAATAATGCCCGCCATGTCATTCTGGTGACAGACAGTATGAAATTTGAACGGAATGCTCCAATCCGTATCAGCCATGTTTCCAAAATCGATACAATAGTAACAAACAGCACCTTGCCGGAAAAACTGATGAAAACGTGCAGAGAACACGGCACAGGGATAGTTGTTGCCGGTGAAGGATAAAGTCCCGAAACTGCATTCTCATCAGACCCGAATTTTCACCACCAAACAGAAAACCCTGCAGACAGGAAAACATTTCCCCCTTTTCATTTTCACTTGAATTAGCATTTGATTTCAGTTAAACATGGCGCACGATTTCACCTGAAAGGCGAATAATCATAATTCGAAACAATCATTCTCAACAAAGAGCATCATCCTGAGGGTCGGCCATGAAAACAATCGTTTTCGATCTGGTTATTATCGGTGGCGGCATAAATGGTTGTGGCATTGCCAGAGACGCCGCCGGACGAGGCCTGTCCGTCTTTCTCTGCGAGAAGAATGATCTTGCCTCCGGCACTTCGTCAGCAAGTACAAAATTAATCCATGGCGGCCTGCGTTATCTGGAGTACTATGAGTTTCGCCTGGTTAGAGAAGCCCTGAGGGAACGGGAAATACTTCTCACCCATGCACCACACATCGTCTGGCCTCTTCGCTTCATCCTCCCCCATTACAAAGGGCTGCGCCCATCATGGCTGATCCGTCTGGGTCTTTTTCTCTATGACCACATGGGACACAGGAAGTTGCTGCCCCCCACTTCCACCGTTAACCTGACCACCGACGAGGCTGGTAGCGTACTGAAAAAAAATTACAGGAAAGGATTTGAATATTCTGACTGCAGGGTTCTGGATTCGCGCCTGACAATCCTCAATGCCCTTGATGCATCCGATCTCGGAGCCGAAATCCATACCGGGACTACTTTTGTTTCCGCCAGCCGGGTGGAAAACACCTGGCATATCGAACTGTTCAACAATAACAGGAAAGAAAAACAGATAATCCGCTCAAAAGTACTGGTCAATGCGACAGGTCCCTGGCTTGATTCTGTTCTGGACACACTGCCCCACAGCGAAGATGGAGAGCATATCCGTATGGTCAAGGGCAGCCATATTGTTGTGAATAGCCTGTTCAACCATGACCGAGCCTATATTTTCCAGAATGAGGATGGACGCATCATTTTCGCCATACCGTATGAAGACAGGTTTACCCTGATCGGAACCACAGATGTGGACTACCGCGGGAAACCTGATGATGTGGAGATATCCACGGAAGAAATCCAATATCTCTGTGAATCAGCGGGAGAATATTTCACAACTCCCATCACCCCGGAAGATGTCGTCTCCTCTTTTTCAGGTATCCGTCCGCTTTTTGATGACGGCAGAAATGAGGCAAAAGCTGCTACCCGCGATTATGTGCTTAAGCTGGACGTCAGAGACGGCCGCACACCACTGCTTTCCATCTACGGCGGGAAAATAACAACGTACCGCAAACTGGCTGAATCGGTATTGAAAAAACTGGAACCTTTTCTCCCCTCGATGAAACCGCCATGGACAGCAACGGCGGATCTGCCGGGCGGCAATTTTTCTCCCGGGGAATTCAGCAAAGAGGTTCAAAAACTGCTGGCAATCTGCCCGGATCTTTCCAGAGAAACGGCAACAAGGCTTATGAGAACTTACGGCACCCTCGCAGAAGATATGTGTCGAAACCTTACAACCGGTTCGGCCTTCGGCACCCACTTCGGCCATGGACTCTATGGCTTTGAGGTTGACTATCTCCTTCGTCGTGAATGGGCCGGGTGTGCTGATGATATATTGTGGAGACGCACCCGCCTCGGTCTCCTGTTCAGCCCCAAAGAAACAAAACGACTTGAAGAATACGTGACAACACACCTGCCCGCCGGCAATGCTGAACCATGAAAAATCAACAACTCTGCACGCCTGGTGCGGGAAATAACACAGCATTGCTGTTATGAGAAGTCCAATAGTAATTAAATCATTTTTTAACGGTGCAGATTTTCAGATAGAGGAAAAAATTTATGCAACTTGAGTTACAGAATATTTCCAAAAAGGTCGGAACCGAATTTCATATTTCCGATGTGTCTCTCACCTTTCAGGCGGGGACACTCAATATTCTTCTGGGCCCGACTCTTTCCGGCAAGACCTCCCTCATGCGCCTCATGGCCGGTCTTGACCAGCCCAGTTCCGGCCGTATTCTTGTCAAGGGGAAGGATGTCACCGGAATCGCCGTACAGAAACGCAACGTGGCCATGGTCTATCAGCAGTTTATCAACTACCCCAATCTCACCGTTTATGAAAATATAGCGTCACCTTTACGAATAGCGAAAACCGAACAGAATCTTATTGACGAAAAGGTGCAGAAAGTCGCAAAACTGTTAAAACTGGAAGACATGCTCAGTCGCAGTCCACAGGAACTTTCAGGCGGCCAGCAGCAGCGGACAGCACTGGCCCGGGCTCTTGTGAAAGGAGCTGAACTGGTCCTGCTGGATGAACCGCTGGCCAACCTTGATTATAAGCTGAGGGAAGAACTGCGCGAAGAACTGCCCCTTATTTTTGCCGAAACAGGATCAATTTTCGTCTATGCCACAACGGAACCCTCCGAAGCCCTGCTCCTGGGAGGCAACACCGCAACACTCCACGAAGGAAAGGTAACCCAGTTCGGAAAAACCCTGGATGTCTTCAACAGGCCCGGGAACCTTATCACAGCGAAAACCATTTCCGACCCCCCCCTGAACTGTCTGCCGGTAACCAAGCTCAACAACACCATGCTGTATAAAAGTCATGTGGAAATCCCCCTTATCGGCAGACTTCCACAACTCCCGGATGACAACTATACTATCGCCTTCAGACCTCACCACCTCTTTCTGGAAAAGAGCCCGGCAGCAACTGATATGATCCAGGTCAGGGCCAAGGTTGTTGTTGCCGAAATTACCGGTTCAGAATCCTATATTCATATAGATGTGGCAGGAGTCCGCTGGGTTGTCCTGACCAAGGGAATTCATAATTTTGATGTCCATGATACCATTGAGGTCTTTCTTGATCCGGCAACATTTTATGTCTTTGACAGAAATGAACAACTTGTAGTCACTCCGGAAAAACTTCCGTTAACATAGAAGGAGATTGTAATGGCCAGCATAACCCTCAAAGACATTGCCCATTCCTATACGGGAGAATCGGAAAACCCAAATGATTTCGCCCTGAAAAAACTCAATCTCACCTGGCGGGATGGCGGCGCATATGCCCTTCTCGGTCCTTCCGGCTGCGGAAAAACAACCCTGCTCAACATCATCTCAGGCCTGCTCACCCCGACACGGGGCCAGGTCCTCTTTAATGACAATAATGTTACCGGACTGCCGACGCAGGAAAGAAATATTGCCCAGATTTTTCAGTTCCCCGTCATCTACGACACCATGACAGTTTTTGAAAACCTGGCCTTTCCCCTGAAGAACCGGGGCCGAAATAAAACGGAAATAGAGCCCAGGGTCGTTGAACTGGCGACAATGCTAGGCCTTGAAAATGAACTGCATACCAAAGCCCAGCATCTGACTGCCGATGCCAAGCAGAAAATTTCCCTTGGCCGGGGCCTTATCCGCAAAAGTGTCAATGCCATTCTCTTTGATGAACCACTGACAGTCATTGACCCACAGCTCAAATGGGAGCTCCGGTCACAGTTGAAATTCCTGCATAAACAGTTTGCCTTCACTATGATTTATGTCACCCATGACCAGACTGAGGCCCTCACTTTTGCGGACGAGGTAATCGTTATGTACGAAGGCGAAATTGTGCAGGTGGGCACCCCCGAGGCCCTCTTTGAGCGCCCGGAACATACCTTTGTAGGCTACTTCATCGGTTCCCCCGGCATGAATATCCTGCCATGCAGGCTGCAGGACAGAAACAGTATCCAGGTTGAAGGACAAACCATTGTTCTTGACAAAAAATACGGACACATCGATCCCACGGCCAAAGTGGAGCTGGGCATCAGACCGGAATATCTCTCTCTGGCTCCACCCGGGGAGACCGGCCTGCCCGCCAGAATTCTGAGGGTGGACGATATCGGTCGACATAAAATTGTCCGCGTTGCCCTGGGGAGCCGGGAACTCAATGTTGTGGTCTCCGAACTGACCGGCATGACAGGAGATGAAACAAACCTCCTTGTCGACACCAGTCATGCGAACCTGTACATCAACGACCATCTTATTTCAGGAGAAGAACTGTGATAGAAAAACAAGTCAACCAGAAGGCATGGTTCATGGTGCTGCCTGTCTTTCTGCTGGTCGCTTTCAGTGCCATTATCCCCCTGATGACCGTGGTCAACTATTCGGTTCAGGACACCTTCGGGAATAACCAGTTTTTCTGGGTCGGTATGGACTGGTTCCGTGACCTTATTCATTCGGAGCGCTTTCACGATGCCTTTCTGCGCCAGCTGCTCTTTTCCGGCATAATCCTGCTGATCGAAATCCCCCTTGGTATCTGTATTGCCCTGGCCATGCCGAAAAAAGGCTGGGGCGTTCCTGTCTGCCTGATCACCATGGCCCTGCCGCTCCTGATCCCCTGGAATGTGGTGGGAACCATCTGGCAGATTTTCGGTCGCGTGGATATTGGCCTTCTCGGCCACAGTCTTGCATCCCTCGGGGTTGACTACAATTATACCCAGGATCCTTTTGCCGCCTGGGTTACCATTATTGTCATGGATGTCTGGCACTGGACCAGCCTTGTGGTCCTTCTGTGTTATGCAGGCCTCTGCTCCATCCCGGACGCCTATTACCAGGCAGCCCAGAT
This sequence comes from Desulfomarina sp., assembly GCF_054039375.1. NCBI lineage: Bacteria > Pseudomonadati > Thermodesulfobacteriota > Desulfobulbia > Desulfobulbales > Desulfobulbaceae > Desulfomarina > Desulfomarina sp. The sequence goes on from NZ_JBPLBA010000012.1 coordinate 20,698, forward strand.
AGATGGAGCGTCCCGCATTTCGGTCTTTCGTTATATTCAGCTTCCAAAAATGCAGAGGGTTCTGCTGATCGCAGTTCTCCTGCGTTTCATGGACAGCTTCATGATTTATACAGAGCCATTTGTAATAACCGGTGGCGGACCTGGTAACTCAACAACCTTCATGTCCATCGATCTTGTGAAAATGGCCATCGGTCAATTTGATCTTGGTCCCGCCGCGGCCATGTCTCTTATCTATTTTCTTGTAATTCTTCTACTTTCCTGGGTGTTCTACACGGTGATGAGTAACATCGGAGAAGAAAGTTCAAACGGAGGTTCCTGATATGCGCTGGAAATGGCTGATACCCGTATTTTATATTCTTTTTCTGCTCCTGCCCATTTACTGGCTGGTCAATATGAGCCTGAAAACCAATGAGGAAATTCTCTCGGTCTTCAGTCTCTGGCCACAGAACCTGACTTTTGCCAATTACCGGGTAATCTTCACCGACGCTTCCTGGTATTCCGGCTACATCAATTCGATGATCTATGTCTCCATCAATGTGGTCATCTCCGTATGTTTTGCCCTGCCGGCAGCCTATGCCTTTTCCCGCTATAGTTTCGTCGGTGACAAACACCTCTTTTTCTGGCTGCTCTCCAACCGGATGGCGCCCCCGGCAGTTTTTGCCCTGCCCTTTTTTCAACTCTACTCATCCATCGGCCTGTTTGATACCCATATCGCTGTAGCCCTGGCCCATTGTCTTTTCAACCTGCCGCTTTCCGTCTGGATTCTGGAAGGATTCATGTCAGGAATTCCAAAAGAAATCGACGAAACGGCCTTTGTGGATGGATATTCATGGCCCAGGTTTTTCATTAAAATATTCATCCCCAATATTGCCTCCGGTATCGGTGTCACCGCCTTTTTCTGCTTTATGTTTTCCTGGGTGGAGTTGCTGCTGGCCAGAACCCTTACGGCGGTCAATGCCAAACCTATTTCGGCTATCATGACCCGTACGGTTTCCGCATCGGGACTTGACTGGGGTGTTCTTGCCGCAGCGGGAGTCCTCACCATCCTGCCGGGTGCGCTGGTCATCTGGTTTGTACGTAACCATATTGCCAAGGGTTTTGCCCTTGGACGAGTTTAAGGGAAGGAGGAAACAATGAATTTAAGCTGGATGGCCTGGACCGGACCCACCGCCGCCTTTTTTATTATAATTTTCTGCCTGCTCGTGGCCATGACGATCTGGGAAATAAAACGTCCCGGCGGTGCGCCCCGGGTCGGTATTCTCAGGTTTGAAACCACACGGGGAGACCGGCTCTTTGTCTCACTGCTCGGCTCAGCCTTTATCCATATCTTCTGGCTGGCCTTTTTCAGCGCCAGTCTCTGGTGGGGTTTTGCCCTGGCCTGTGTGTACGCAGTCTGTGTTTTTGTATGGGTATAATACCTGTATTTTTTGTCCCGTTCCGTCCCGGACTTTCCGCCGACGGAATAAACGTAAAACAACAGAGGAGGAAATCGATGATCAAAAAGTTAGTTACTGCAGCAGCAGTGGCCGCCCTACTGGCAGGACCCGTATCTGCCATGGCGGGAAGCGCCGAGGCCCAAAAATGGATCGACAATGAATTTCAACCCTCAACCCTCTCCAAGGCCGACCAGATGAAGGAGATGGAGTGGTTTATCAAGGCGGCCGAACCTTTTAAAGGTATGGAAATCAACGTGGTTTCCGAAACGATCACCACCCATGAATATGAATCGAAAACCCTGGCCAAAGCCTTTACCGAAATCACCGGTATCAAAGTCAACCACGATCTCATCGGTGAAGGTGATGTTATCGAGAAACTGCAGACCCAGATGCAGTCCAATAAAAACATCTACGATGCCTATATCAACGACTCTGATCTGATCGGCACCCACTTCCGTTATCAGCAGGCCGTACCGCTGACCGACTGGATGAATGGAGATGGAAAGGATGTTACGGACCCTATGCTTGATGTCAACGATTTCATCGGTAAATCCTTTACAACCGGCCCCGACGGTAAACTTTACCAGCTCCCGGACCAGCAGTTCGCCAACCTCTACTGGTTCCGTTACGACTGGTTCACCCGTCCTGATCTGAAAAAGAAATTCAAGGACATCTACGGCTATGAACTTGGTGTACCTGTAAACTGGTCTGCCTACGAGGATATTGCCGAATTTTTCACCGACAAAGTCAAGGAAATTGACGGTAAACGGGTATACGGCCATATGGATTACGGCAAGAAAGACCCATCACTCGGCTGGCGTTTCACCGATGCCTGGCTCTCCATGGCCGGTGCCGGAGACAAGGGTATCCCCAACGGCCTGCCCGTTGACGAATGGGGAATCAGGGTAGACGGCTGCCGTCCGGTCGGCTCCTCGGTTGAACGTGGTGGTGCCACCAACGGACCCGCCGCAGTTTACGCCCTGACCAAATATATCGACTGGCTCAAGAAATATGCTCCACCGGAAGCCGCGGGAATGACCTTCTCCGAAGCCGGTCCGGTACCAGCCCAGGGAGGCATTGCCCAGCAGATTTTCTGGTACACAGCCTTCACCGCGGATATGGTTAAACCCGGTATAGCCGTGGTTGACAAGAAGAACATGCCCAAGTGGCGCATGGCTCCTTCCCCCCACGGTCCTTACTGGGAAAAGGGAATGAAACTTGGCTACCAGGATTGTGGTTCATGGACTCTTATGAAGTCGACTCCTGTAAAACGCCGCAAGGCCGCATGGCTTTATGCCCAGTTCGTTGTTTCCAAAACCGTCAGTCTGAAAAAAACCCACGTGGGACTGACCCCGATCAGGGAATCGGACATCTGGCATGAATCCTTCACTAAGCGGGCACCTGAGCTTGGCGGACTGATTGAATTCTACCGCAGTCCTGCCCGTGTTCAGTGGACACCCACCGGAACCAATGTTCCGGATTACCCGAAACTGGCCCAGCTCTGGTGGCAGAACGTTGCCGATGCCGTAACCGGGGACAAGACCCCGCAGCAGGCCATGGACAGTCTGGCCATGCAGCAGGACAAGGTCCTTCAGCGGCTTGAACGGGCAAAGATCCAGGGAGAATGCGGACCCAAGCTGAACAAGAAGCAGGATCCGTCCTACTGGCTGAACCTGCCCGGTTCACCCAAGGCCAAACTGGCCAACGAGAAGCCTAAAGGCATGACCATCGACTACGATGAACTCGTTAAAAGCTGGGCGGCTGCCGCCAAAAAATAAAGAATAGTTCTTCTTTTCGGCCCGTGCGACTTCCTCCGTCCCAGGAGGAAGTCGTCATTCAGTAATTGCTCACAGGTACCGCATCTTTTCACGATTTCTTTTGTCCGCCCGCTAGGCTATTGCGAACTAAAGAACTTGCAAAAATATGTGGCACCTGTGAGCAATTACAGTGCAGAGGTAATAAAATCATAGAGTTGCTGCCCCTGTGATCAGTTACTTCATTCCTTCTTCGGGGAGATTTATCATGTCAGCACATATTCTTGCCATCGACCAGGGAACAACCTCCAGCAGGGCAATTATTTTCAACGAACATTTTGAAACAGTGGGACTGGCCCAGCAGGAATTTGAACAGTTTTTCCCCCGATCAGGCTGGGTTGAGCATGACCCGGAGGAAATATGGAACAGTAGTCTCGCCACATGCCGACAGGCACTGGACAAAGCCGGACTTGCCGCAACAGACATCAGCGCCATAGGGATTACCAACCAGCGGGAAACAACCATTGTCTGGGACCGGGAGACAGGAAAACCGATCCACCGGGCCATTGTCTGGCAGGACCGGAGAACTGCCGATTTCTGCAGCAGACTGCGTGAATCCGGGCATGAGCCCATGGTTACTGCCAAAACAGGACTGCTTCTGGATGCTTATTTTTCCGGCACAAAAATCAACTGGATCCTTGAAAACGTCACTGGAGCCAGACAGATGGCAAAGGACGGGAAACTGGCCTTCGGCACTGTTGATACCTTTCTGTTGTGGAGATTGACCGAGGGAAAGGTTCATGCGACGGATGCCACCAATGCCTCCCGCACCCTGCTGTACAATATCCACGATAACTGCTGGGACACGGAACTTCTCCAGCTCTTTGACATCCCTGAATCCATGCTGCCTGAAGTCAAAAACTGTTCCGATGATTTTGGCATAAGCGCACCCGCTCTTCTGGGTTCTTCCATACCAGTACGGGGAATTGCCGGAGATCAGCAGGCTGCCCTGGTCGGCCAGGCATGTTTTCAGCCCGGAATGATTAAATCGACCTACGGTACAGGATGTTTTATTGTTCTAAATACAGGGGGACAGGCGGTCACCTCTGGTAACAAATTGCTCACCACCATTGGTTACAGACTTGATGGTAAAACAACCTACGCCCTTGAGGGTTCCATCTTTGTCGCCGGAGCTGCAGTTCAATGGATGAGGGATGCCATGGGACTGATAGAAACCGCCTCTGAAACCGGGAAACTCGCACGGGAAGCGGATATAAACCAGGATGTTTACCTCGTTCCAGCCTTTACCGGTCTTGGTGCACCCCACTGGGACCCGGATGCCAGGGGTGCGATCTTCGGCATCACCCGTGCCACAGGTCCTGCGGAACTGTCCCGGGCCGCTCTGGAATCGGTCTGTTACCAGACAAGAGACCTGCTTGAAGCAATGGCCGGCGACTGGCAGGGCATGAAAACAACGGTACTTCGGGTTGACGGCGGCATGGTAGCCTCCAATTATACCATGCAGTTCCTGGCTGATATCCTCAATGCACCGGTTGACCGCCCAACAATTCTTGAAACAACAGCCGTCGGTGCTGCCTACCTTGCCGGACTTCATGAATCCATCTTTCCCGCTCCGTCTGAATTCGCAGCGACATGGAAACAGAACAGACGATTTAAACCATCCCTTGATGAAAAAATACGGCAACGAAAATACAATGGCTGGAAAGACGCTGTCTCAAGAACTTTGACCAAACAGCACTGAGTCATAACTGACCATGGGAATCCCATGTCGGTTTCTGTTATCTCACGCATTTGATTTTCATTTATCAACATATTTACTTTCAAGTGAAATTAATCTTATTTTCACTTGAACTATTTTCCCGTACTGTTTATATAAATAAATCTTCTTTTACAGCTAAAGTTGGAATCCACTCCTGAATCCGTGAGTATTCTTTCGTACTTTGAAGTACAGAATAGAGGTATTTGCAAAAAAACAATCACAAAGGCCGTCACAGATTCAGGATTATAATCGGGAGTTCCGGGATGCACATTGAAACAGAAGTGCTGATAATCGGTGGCGGTGTAACCGGCACCGGAATTATGCGTGATCTTGCCTTGCGCGGTATTGACTGCTGCCTGATTGACAGAGCCGATCTCTGCTCAGGTGCCTCAGGAGGAAACCATGGACTGCTCCACTCCGGTTGCCGATATGTTTCTAATGATCTCCACTCCGCCATGGAATGCCGTGCTGAAAGTGAAATTCTCAAAACAATTGCTCCCCAGTGCATTGAAAATACAGGAGGTCTTTTTGTCGCAGTCGAGGGTGACGATCCTCTTTTTGCCGAGAAATTTCCCCGATACTGTAAAGCAGCATCTATTCTCTGTGAACCGCTGACCCCCGCCGAAGCCCGCGAACTGGAACCGCTGTTATCCCGGGATCTTTTCAAGGCGTTCAGAGTACCTGATGCGACCATTGATCCTTTTCGTCTCGCTCTTTTAAATGTGGCGGATGCACGCCGCAACGGGAAACACAGCTATCATCCCCATACGGAACTTCTTCGCTTTTCCTTTGATAAGGACGAAATAACCACAGCCATATGCAGGGATAACAAAACAGGCAACAGGATCTCAATCCAGGCAAAACAATTTATCAATGCCGGTGGTGCATGGGCCATGGAGATTGCCCGTCTTGCCGACTGCCGGGATGTCAACCTGCTCTATTCCAAAGGATCCCTTCTCATAAGTCACGACCGGCTGACTCGTCATGTCGTCAACCGGCTGCGTCCACCTGGAGACGGTGATATTCTAGTACCCGGCGGTACTGTTTCCGTTCTCGGCACCACTTCCGTCCGAACAGACAATCTCGATGATATCCGGCCAACGGTACCTGAAATCGATAAAAATGTCATCGAAGGATCGGCGATGATCCCTTCTCTTGCAACCACACGATATATCCGTGCCTTCTCCGGGGTCAGGCCTCTGCTCCAGTCAGGAGGAGCAGGAGATGATCGGGAAGCGACCAGGGGTTTTGCCCTTTTTAATCACGAGAACCAGGAAATTTCCAACTTCTGCACCATAACCGGGGGTAAACTCACGACCTTCAGGTTAATGGCGGAAAAAACGGCTGATCTGGTCGCCCGTCGCCTCAACAACACTGAACCCTGCACTACCCATCTCGTCCCCCTGGTTGACGACGGGAGCTGCAGATGGACAGAACCGGGCGCTTCCCCCAGATACTGGTTCCAGTCAAATAATGCGGAAGACATGATACTCTGCGAGTGTGAAATGGTCCCACAGTCCGCCATTGATGAAATCATCACTGGTGCACCAGGATATGAAAAGGAAATGACTCTGGAAGCCATCGCTCTCAGGTCCAGAGCCGGCAAGGGACCGTGCCAGGGATCGTTCTGCGGTATCCGCATCGCCTCCCACCTTTACGATCGTGAATTTTATTCAGACAGCAAGGGGCTCATCCATATGAGAAATTTCTTTGACGAACGCTTCAAGGGAACACGTACCATCACGTGGGGTGCCCAGGCCGCCCAGATGGAACTTGCGGAAGCCATGCACTGCGGTCTGCTTGGTCTCGACATGATTGACGAACCATCCGGAGAGAGATAAATGGCTGAACGGACACGGCATATTTCAACTGATCTGGCGATTATCGGCTCCGGTCTGGCCGGCTTTTCCGCATCAATCTTTGCTCTGAACAGGAATATCAAAACAACCCAGGTGGGTGACAGCGGCGCTGTTACCTACACTACCGGCTATCTTGATCTCCTCGGCTGTCATTTTCCGGATTCCATGCAAATTCTTGATGACCCATGGCTTGGTGTACAGCAGCTGCGGGAAATACAGCCGAACCACCCCCTCAGTCAACTTACTGAAGATGAAATCCGCAGTGCCTTCATGCAGGTAACAGATTTTCTCAGCAGTTGCGGGATCCGCTACAGCCGACCCGGCGTGACAAATCTGCAGGCCCTGACCCCCGTGGGAACCCTGAAACCGACACTCTGTCTACCTGAAACCATGCTGCCCGGCGTGGAAGCCTTCCGTTCTGAAAAACCAACAGTTATTGTTGACTTCAAAGGATTGAAAGGATTCAGCGGCAGGCAGATTGTTGCCAATCTTAAAACCCGGTGGCCCAACCTTGCAACCTGCCGAATCGAATTCCCCGACGCCCGTCCGGGTGAACTTTATCCGGAACCCATGGCCCGCTCTCTCGAAGTTCCAGGAAATCGTGAAAAGCTTGCCGTTCTTCTGAAAAAAACCGCCGGATCCCGGGAATACATAGGACTGCCTGCAATCCTTGGAATACATAAACCGGACAGGGTAAGAGAAGAACTGGAACGCCTTACCGGGAAAAAAATTTTTGAAATCCCCACCATGCCGCCGGGAGTCCCAGGTATCCGGCTGCGGGAAATGTTCCAGCGGGTCTTCCCTGAAAAAGGCCTTTCTCTGATTCCCCAGCAGAAGGTGCAAAAAATCTCTCTGCAGGAAAACACCGCAAAACTGGAACTGACCGACAATCTTGGCCCCGTTGATATCAAGGCAAAATGTGTCCTCCTGGCCACGGGCAGGTTTCTGAGCGGTGGGCTGCAGGCAGGATTCCACGGCCTTAAAGAATCTCTTCTGAACCTGCCGGTAACCCAGCCGGCATCAAGGAGTGAGTGGTATAGAAGAAAATACACTGACCGGAACGGACATCCGGTCAATCAGGCAGGCATTGAGGTTGACTCTTCCTTTCGCCCTCTGGACAGTCAAAAAAAAGTATACAGCAGAAACCTCTTTGCGGCGGGCTCTCTTCTTGCCCATCAGGATTGGATTCGGGCCCGTTGCGGCGCCGGAATTGCCCTTGGTACCGCCTACAAGGCCGTTGAAGAAGCTGAACGCCAGCTCAGAAAGATGATTTAATCTGCCACAGTCAACAGCTCCATACCCTGCCAATCTGACGCTTATCCGAGAAAACTCATTATAAACTCAGTCTGACGCTCTATATATTCATCAATGGTCATATATTTGGCAAAATACCAGCGGCGAAAAGCCCATGTATGCCCCATAATTGAAATATTATGGCCGATTAAAGTGATGGTATTGTCATCAAGGTCCGGAAGCTTGCCCATTTCCCGCAGGGATTTCATAGCCTCGATAAAAAGATTGGTAATGCGCAGCTCAGCTCCCAGCACCTTTTTCTGCCATTTCTCCGGCAGAAAATGGGTCACCTGATACATCAGCAGCACATGGTCGCTCATGCGGTCACAGACCAGAAAAAATTCCCGGATCACTTCCGCCAGAGCATCTTTGCTTTCGGTGGGACGCGCCAGAGCATCTTTGACCCCCTGTTCGACTTCCGAATGAATGGCTATTCCCACCAGATAGAGGACATCGTCCTTTGTGGTGATGTACTCGTAAATTGAACCGATGGAAAGACCGGTTTCCTTTGCCAGAGCTCTGGTCGTGGTCTTATGGTATCCATGCCGGATGAACAGTTTTACCGCGGCATCAACAATCTGCCTCCTTCTCTCTTTTACAAGTTTTTTATTCTTTATGTGTGTCGCGATTTCATGCTCATCGATATTATCCGGCATTCATTCTCCCCTTATTTTTCGAATCACTCCAGGCCACTTTGAAAAATTACCTTTTCACCCGATCTCTCCGTTACAGGAATGTAAAAAACACTCATATACATTTAATATGATGCGCTTTTTAGTTTTTCCGTTCCTTGATTCCGAGCAAAATTCTGATTTTCAAAACATCCTTTAATTTTCTGAATCCATGATTCCAGTCACCATCAGCAAAAATATACAAAAAATCAAAAGAACAAAAGTTAAAAATAGTATCAGCCACTGGGTTGTATAACAACTCACAGGGACAGCAATTACATTTCAGAGGTAACAAAATCATAAAGTTGCCAGTGTCCTGTGACTAATTACATTTACAGCCAGTCCGTAAGCGAAAAACCGATTCCTACAGCATTGGTATAACGATTATAGTCGAGCAGACTCTCACCATAACCATTAAAATACTGCACATATCCCCGCAGAAAAGGCCAGTGCCAGAGGGGAAAACTCCAGCTTAACTCAACGGCACCACGATGAAAACCTGATTCAAGATTATTCCGGGACATGACGCTGAAAACATGTTCCTGCCATTTATAAGATGCACTCAATTCATAGTGTCCCATGTAGTCTGTAATACCGGGATTTTCATCTTTTCCGTCAGAAGGAATGCGATACCAGGGTTTGAAACTCATGGCCAGGTTTCCACGTTCTACGGTAAACCACGCAAACAAACGGTTCCAGCTGCGTGAAAGAATACCATCCCGGCCATTGGACTGATGATTTATTCCAAAAGAATTCCAGACATTGGTGAACCCGAAAAATTCCCACCTGGGATGAAACTGGACCCAGATTTCAGGCTCATGGTTGGTTTCTCGAAAGGGTGCTGATTCTGTATTGTTATATACCTGCCAGAATGACCTGTTTGTATAAGCCGCATAGATGTCAAAGGTGTCATTTGCCAGGTTGACCAGAAGAGGGAATTTGATACTCAACTGGAATTTAGCCTCCACATCATCGCATTCCAGGTCAGGATTATTATACTGTTCCTGAAAAGGAGTCGCGTCGTAGGAACTGCTGTTATATGAAGCAAACAACACATAATTAGGTTTATGAGCCATCAGAGTGAACGGTTCAAGGACATGCTTTCTGTCCTGGTAGATACGACGTTCCACCAGGGGCAGCTTATCTTCCTTTCCGACCGGAAGGCTATCCGCCTCTATTTCTTTTTGACACTGGAGACGCAGCTCGCCAACGGTTTTTGAGTCTTCGGCTGCCTGCATGGCCCGCACCATGCACTCCTCCATTTCTCCCGCATGACAGTTTTGTCCAAATCCCCCAAGAGTAAAAAAGAAGAAAAAAAGGCAGACCACAGTTAACTGGAGTCCACCTTGAAATGAGAATTTCCATTTGAATCCAATGGACAAAGGAAAATAAATGCGAAGCATGTCGGGTATATTTTGGTGTTTTATTTTTCCGACTGACAGGGAAATCGGACAAAAAGGCCATTTCTGGAGAAATATTAAATGAGAATATTTCTGAACATCCCCAAGTTGCGACTTCATATTTCACCTCATCCGGTTTTAATAACAGAATTCAGAAAAAACATCCCCTTGCAAACGCTGGAAAAAATAATTCATTCCGTTAATAAATAAACCCGTCTCCGCTGTTTATTTTGGATTTTTTCCAACCGGCGACAAACAGCAAATCAACTGATGATTGAAGATAATTATATTGATATAAGGCTGGTTTTAGTTTAGGTTTTATTGAGATGAATTGCAATGGATTTCACTATTTACCTGATTAAGCTTTACAGGTACCTTGAAAATCTGACTTTTCATTCGAGACCAGGGAACAGGATGATTAAAAAGTACATCATATTAAAGAGATGTGAGTATTTTTTCCGGGCCACAGAGGTCGGGTGACAGGGCCATTTTCAACCTGGTCTGTATTCCCCCGCATAACACAAGAACAAGATATTCACATATGGTATCCTTTTTAAAGGAGATAAACTCCATGGACAGCCTTCGCAACCTGACCTACTATGATATTTATGAAAAAAATGCACTATTCAGAGGAGAATCAACCGCCATATGCTGGAATGATCAGGATACCAGCCATGCCGAACTTTTTGAACAGACCCGCCGACTGGCAAACGGTTTACAGAACCTGAATCTTCCAGCAGGCAGCAGGATTGGCATTCTATGCAAAAATCACCCCGCCTTTTTTCATCTTTTCGGCGCCGCTTCCGCCCTGAACCTGGTTCTTGTCCTTATCAACAGACGCCTCAACAGTGAAGAAATTTCGTATATCATTGAGGACACGACTCCTGCGCTTCTCATCTGCGACGGAGAAATGGAAGAACAGGCGAAAAAACTGAAAGAATCATGCTCCTTTGTTGATAACCTGTTTGTTGTAGATCACGAACCGTTCAACAATCTCTACGAAGAAACCGGTATAAAAAAAACAGTCGATTGTGACCGTAACGACCCATATATCATTATCCATACCGCCGCTGTCATGGGAAAACCCAGGGGAGCGGTCCTCAGTCAGGAAAATATAATTCTCGCCAACCAGCAGATTATTGAGACATTCAACCTTGACAGCAGCAGAACCTATCTCAATATCCTGCCACTCTTCCATATCATGGGTGTCAACCTGGGGCTTGCAACCCTCCAGGCCGGTGGCCGGAACATAATAATGGACAAGTTTGATCCAGGGCAGGTCGTGAAACTGGTGGATGAACAGAAGGTCAACATTTTCGGGTCATTCCCTCCGATTCTCTCCAATATCCTGGAAGTGCTGGAAGACGGGGAAACAACCCTGCCGAGTCTTGAAAGTGTCGCGGGCCTGGAAGCGCCTGATACTGTTAAAAAATGGGAAAAGGCTACCGGTTCTTCATTCTGGACGATGTATGGGCAGACAGAGACCTCCGGCCTTATTACCTTTGCAAAATATTTTGATAAACCCGGTTCTGCCGGGAAAATTTCCTCCCTTGCCAATATCAGAATCGCGGACGATTTCGACACCCTGCTTCCCTGCGGATCAACAGGCGAAATTCTTGTCCGGGGCCCCCTGGTTTTCCAGGGATACTGGAACAGTGACGAACTGAATGCCCACACCTTCCGTGAAGGCTGGCACCACACCGGTGACCTGGGCATGACAGATCAGGAAGGCTATCTCTTTTTCAAAGGGAGAAAAGCGGAAAAAGAACTCATCAAACCAGGCGGAGAAAATGTTTTCCCCGCCGAAGTTGAAAAGGTGATACTGGAACATGAAGCAGTGCAGGAAGTATGTGTCTTCGGTGTACCCGATCCAAAATTCGGTGAAGGAATCAAGGCTGTCTGTGCCCTGCACGAAGGACAGACCCTGACAAAAAAAGATCTGGTCAGTTTCTGTGCTGCCCGTATTGCCGGCTACAAAAAACCGCGATACGTTGAATTCATATCGGAACTACCGAAAGCAGAAGATGGTTCAGTTGATCGCACAGCCATTAAAACTCAATTCGGTTGACCAGTTCTGTTCCAGATCAATGAAAAACCTGGCAATTGCTTATTGTTACTTGATTACCCATGAAACTCAGCCGACTTGTGGATGTGCCTGCTTTATCAGGCTGAGTTTTGTACGTAATCAGCTATTGTTTTGCTGAATCACTGCTTTCAGGAGCTGTGTATTTAGAATACGTATTGTACGAACCAAGTATTTTCTTTTTCAGATAGCTGGTTTTCATACCATTAAAGACAATACCGATTATTTTATCCTGACCAATCTGCTCAATCATAGTCTTTACTTTTTCCCTGTCCGACTTTCCGTAGCCAACAACCAGGACAACCGCATCCACCTCCTTCGCAAGAACATTAGATTCGGATGCCAGCAGGTATGGGGGACTGTCAAAAATAATAAATCTGTCATTGTATCGTCCTGAAAGTTCATTTACCAGGTCGGACATTCGGGCTGAAGCAAGTAACTCTGCAGGATTAACAGGACAATCACCACTTGGAATAATTGAAAGCTTTTCAACCGTGGTTCTGAAAATGAGTTCCGCCGGATCAGCGCCATCCCTGAGATAATCGGTCAAACCTTTCCGACATACCGAAGAGAGACCAAACAGAGAGGCCACAGATGGCCTTCTAAGATCACAATCCACTAGCAGTGAATACTGGTCAAGCCCCCTTGCCATGGTTATCGCAAGATTTGCGGAAACAAAACTCTTTCCTTCCTCGGGGGCATTGGATGTCACCATTATAGTCTGGGGCCGCGCCTGACCTTCACGGGGGTAAAGAATGCGGGAACGCAAAATACGAAAAGATTCCGATGCCTCCCTGTTTTCATTGGTTACTTTCAGCAAGCGCTCATCCCATGCACCGGCAGAATAAAATGAATCCTTTTCGGCAACTCTTTTTTCACTGGTCGCCTTTCCTGGACGGGAAGGATTCTCGCCCCCTCCCAGGTCCACTCCGGATTTTTCAAGAATATCTGATATGTTTCCCATAAATAACCCAATCCGCAACTGATCGCGATATTTTTAATTCCTTGCTTTTATTAATTAAAATCACGAGATCATGCTGAAATAATAACTTTTCACAAAATTCCAGAACCCATCCAGCAGACCTGACTGATAGGCAAACCAGACACCGGCACTTTCAACACAAAGTAAAATGAGCAGTAACCAGAAAAGACCATTTTCCACAAATGATTTGTTTTGAGAGCCGGCACTGTCCCCCTTCTCATTTGAAAATTGCTGCCGGGCAATACAATCGCGAACAATTTTTTTATCAATCTGCAGAGAATTCTTACCGTAACCGGCCAGCAGGGCACTGTCACATATAATATTAATTACCCGGGGGTTCCCCTTTGAAGCCCGATGAATTTCATCAATGGCCTGATCCGAAAAAAGACCTGTCTGCTGAGCTTCCGCCAAATTAAGCCTGAAGAGGATATACTGCAAAGTATCCTCCCTTGACAGAGCGTCCAGATGAAAACGGAGAGAAATTCTCTGCCTTAACGGGCGCAGCCTGTCATCCTCCAACCGTTCTATCAATTCAGGTTGACCCACAAGAAAAACACTCATACCACCGGGATAACCGGCAGAAATATTTGTAAGCAGGCGAATTTCCTCCAGCATTGAAATTTCAAGAACGTGAGCTTCATCAATTATCAAAAGGATTTTCTTCCCAGATTTTTGATTCCTCTTCAAAAGATCTTCAAACGCCAGAAAAAATTTGGATTTGTTTCCCTCGAAATCCAGACCAATTTTGTTGGCAAAAAAATGGTAAAATTCTGCAATTTCAAGATTAGGATTTGAAATAAGACAAAGATCCTCGGTCATTCCGAGAGAAGCTGCAAGACAATTGACTAGTGTGGTCTTGCCGGTTCCGACACCTCCGGTCAGGAGCAGAAACCCCTTGTCAGACATTACACCGTACTTTAAAACGGCCAGACCCTCTTTATGACTTTCACCCAGGAATAAATTATGTACTTTTGGTGTCAGCTCAAAAGGTCTCTTTTTGAGACCATAAAATTTCAAATACATATTAGTTTGCCGATACCCTTAAAAAGCAATACAATCACATAGTTAATGGGTATTATTGCCAGTTTTTCTTCAGGGTGATTTTCTGGATACCTTAAAAAATTAGAATTTTCGTTCGAGACTTCCTGACAACCATCTTATCCTGTTCATCAATGAGGTTCAACGTAATTGTTCACAGGTAATAAAATCATAGAGTTGCCGCCCCTGTGAGTAACCACCTATTTGGTGGTGGTAACAGGACAGGGTGCTTTGAGAATCACATAACGGGATGTCGAACCGAGAATAATCTTTTCAACCCTGGATTTCTTCTTGATACCAAGAAAGATATGATCAATATCATTTTCCTCGGCAAAACGAACCAGATCCTCCCCTGCGGAAAGCCCACGTACGCTCTGCTGGGCATCGCACTCAAGCCCGGCTTCTTCCATTAACTTGCGGGCCAGGGCAAGTTCCCTGTCCACCTTTGCAATATCGGATTCCTTTTCCGAAGTCCCCCCGCCCATGGATGTGACGATATAGACAAATGCATCAAATTTCAGCGCAAAATCCCTGGCAAGGCCCAGGGCCTTGTCTCCCACCGCACCACCATTGTATCCAACCAGTATTTTCATAAGCTGCTCCTGTAAGTATCCGGCAATGAGGATTTTCGTTCGAATCCAAGAAGCCTGGAAAAATAAAAGCTCAGCATGTTGAGCCATTACAGTTCAAAGGTAATAAAATCATGGAGTTGTCACCTTGCGAACAATCACCATTTATTGATGGCACTGTTCACATCCATCGTTTACGTCGTTTATATGATTTCACATTCTTGAACGATTTTCTTCCACCCCCCTGGGTGATTCCCATGTAGAACTCCTTCACATCCGGATTATCCTGCAATTCCTCCGAGGGTCCTTCAAGAACAATTTTACCCGATTCCATTATATATGCATAATCAGAAACTGCCAGCGCAACCTTGGCATTCTGCTCGACAACGAGTATCGTAGTGTCAAGTTCTCTGTTAATAACCTTTATATTATCAAATATTTCCTTAACCAGCAGAGGAGCCAGGCCGAGAGACGGTTCATCGAGCATCAACATTTTCGGTGCTGCCATCATCGCCCGGGCAATAGCAATCATCTGCTGCTCCCCACCGGAACTGTAACCCGCCATTCTGTTTGTCACCTTGGACAGCCTGGGGAAATGCCTGTACATCAGTTCATTATCTTCGCGAATTTTTCTGGAACCGTCCTTTCTGGTAATTGAACCCACTAGAATATTTTCATTCACGGTCAAGTGCTTGAAGATACGACGGCCCTCGGGAACCATGACGGAACCAAGTTTAACGACATCGGTCCCCATCAGCCTGGTTGTATCAGTTCCGTCAAACTTAATATACCCTTCCTTAATAGCCCCGTTCTCAGGTTTCAAAAGCCCGCTGATGGCCCTCAGGGTCGTCGTCTTGCCCGCACCGTTAGTTCCCAGGAGTGCAACAATGCTGCCCCGTGGTACGGTCAGGCTGACCCCCCGCAACACCTGTATGATATCATTGTAGACAACTTCAATATTATTGACTTCCAGCAGAGTGTTTTCCATAAATTTGTTCTTTCAAGTTCAGCTTTACTCTGCCGACAGCCGGAATAACCGGCCGTCGGTTTTGAGATTAAAAAAAATCAAGCAGCAATAGAATTACTTGATCTTTTTCATAAATTCAGACTGGATCGGAGTACCGACTTTCTTAAAAGACCCGCTCTGAACAGTGTAGATCTGCAGCATGTCAACTCCGGCACGATCAGTTTTGGAATAGGTTACAGGACCGATAGTGGTGTAAGGGAAATAGCCGTTTTTGCCATTCATCTCATTCAGGGTTTTATAGAGATTTGCCCTCGTCACCTCGAGTCCTGCCGCCTTGGTACGCTTAATAGCCTCGGTTGCAACCTGAGCAACCATGATGCCGGCTGCATAGTTATGAGAGTTGGCCGCCTTCTCATCACGACCATATCGCTTTGCCAGAGCCAGCTGCTTTTCAGTGCCTTCATTTTTTTCTGAGGTCAGATTGAACGAACAGCTCCAGACATAACCTTCACAGGCATCACCCGCCAGGGCAATAAGATCGTTACCACCGGTATAGTGCACACCAAGAAATGTCAGTTTTCCTTTCTCACCGTATGTTTTGGCAATCAGACCCAGACGGGCGGCATCCTTCAGCATTGTGGCGACCGGAGACTGAACCGTATGGCAGAGAACATACTGAACACCTTTGGACATGAGTCTTTTCAGCATGGCAGAGTTGTCAAGATCCTTGCCGTGTTCGACAACTTCAACAATTTCCATGTTGAGTCCGGCGGCGACAGCCTTCTTCGCATCATCAACCGGTCCTCTGCCGAAAGCGGAAGGATGAATAAACATGGCGACTTTCGCCTTCCCGCCCTTGTGATTTTTCACAACATATTCGGACAAAGCGACCAGCTGCTCGGAATAAGACGCCACAGGCAGGAAAATATAATTGGAGCCATCCAGGTTTCCTGCATGATAGGACGCAGGGAGAACAGGAATCTTTTCCTCTTCAAAATCCCTCTTTAGACCGAGGGTACTGCCCGTTGAATAGTTGAGGTACATGACAATACCCTCATCTAGATACTCTTCAAAATTTCTTTTGGTAATATCAGTTTTATACTGATCATCCCTGATGGTGCAGTCGATGGTGTCATCACCGAGCATCTTTGTTTCATTGACGAACTTGAAGTAATCTTCAGTTCCTTTGGCATAAGGGTTACCCGCATCCGATGTCGGTCCTGTTATGGCCAGAGACATCCCCAGTTTATAGACTTTGCCCCCCGCATTTGCCACGGTGGTGAACGCAAAGAGTGCTGCAATGATCATGAGTGTATTGAAAAATAAGGTTTTCCTGTTGACCATGTTCTCCTCCTGTTTTGTTTTTTTGCTTCTACCTGTTACGTCTCCCGCTTTCAGGCGCCCGGAAGCCAATCCGCTCCGGCATGGCCCGGATCCCTTATCTGCTCAGATACAAAATTTCCGGCAGACAGGCGCAGATCCCGAACCTGCCGATTGCAGGATTCAGGTGCAAGAGAGATTCGGGGCTAGTACCTGAATGGCCATAGTTTGGTATAGGATTTTGCAATCCTCCACCAGTTTGAAATCCCCCTGGGCTCAAACATCAGAAACAACACAATCACCAGGCCGAAAGTGAAAGGTTTGAGTGCCGTGGCCAGATTCATACTCGAAGGAAGGTACTGGCCTGCAAATTCCGCCAGAGCGCCCACCTTGAGATCGAGATATTTTATGGCAACGGGTCCCCAGAAAGATCCATTTAAAGTTCCAAGGCCTCCGACGATGGCCATGGCAAGATAGGAAATTGATTCATGCAGGGTAAACGACTCAAAGCCGACACCCCTGTACAGATACGCATGCAGACCACCGGCAACGCCTGCAAAAAAACCGGACAGGGCAAAGGCATACACCTTTGTAAGCCCCGGGTTCATACCCATGGCATCAGCCGCCCTGTCATTGTCCCTTACTGCCACAAGGCTCCTCCCGTACCTTGTTTTCAGCAGGTTTCTAATTCCGAATCCCAACAGGACCACAACCGTCAGGATAATAAAATACCAGAACACATAGTGGTCTCTTCTCCCCACTTTACCGGTAAACCAGAAAACCCTGCCGACGAAGATCGTCTGTCCCTGGTTGAAAAAAGACATAAAATTGATAACCCATTGAAAAATCATCTGAAACGAAAGGGTCGCAATGGCAAGATAGAGATGTTTCAGCCGCAGGGCCGGCAGACCGACAATCGCTCCGAAAACCGCCCCCATAAGACCGCTGACCAGAATGAGCAGTGGCCAGAAATGGGTAATCAGGACATGGGTATCGCCGATCACCCTGCAGAATGAAGCCACCGTGTAGGCACCAATACCCACGAAGGCGGCATGGCCGATGGAAATAAGACCGGCAAAGCCGGTAACCAGGTTCAATCCCATGACGGCAACAATGGCGATCAGAATATTATCTATCACCAGCATGATTTTATTGCTGAGATGAAAAAAAAGAGGCCAGACAAAGAGCAGTACAAGAAAAAAAAGAAAAATCGACCTGTCCAGGCTGGTGAGAAAATTCCTCTGTTCCTCTTTATATGAAGTGAAGAAATTACCTGTTGCTAACCATTTGTTTGCTGACATAGATTACACCCGCTCAATTTCGTGAATACCGAACAAACCGTGAGGTTTGAAAAGAAGAATGATCAGTAGGATGATATAGGGCATGACATCCCCCGTACCGTTCAGCCCCCAGTTACCATCCAGATAGCCACTGGCAAACTGCTGGATAAGCCCCATGATTATCCCCGCTACCACTGCCCCCAGAATCGAGTCAAGTCCCCCCAGAATAACAACCGGAAAAACTATGATTCCAAAAGAATGGAGTGTGTCAAAGTTAAGACCGGTTATATTGCCGATGATACATCCGGCTGCAGCGGCGGAAAGACCGGCAGTCGCCCAGGCAAGCCCGAAAACCTTTGGCACGGAAATCCCAACCGACATGGAGGCAAACTGATCATCGGATACGGCCCGCATGGAAATACCGACAGTTGATTTCTTGAAAAACCAGGAAAATCCACCAATAAGGATAAAAGTCAATATGACCCCCACGAGCTGGGTCCAGGAAATGGAGACACCACCGAATACCAGTGGTTCCCTGGGCAGAAAGGCAGGAAAAGAATAATTTTCAGTGCCAAACGGAGTCAGGTAAATCAGGCCATCCAGAATCGAGCCAAGACCGATTGTCACCATGATAACAGAAATAATCGGTTCCCCAATCAACCGGCGCAGGAAAATCCTTTCCACACTCATGGCGAGAAAAAAAGTTATGACCATGCTTCCCAGGAATGAAAAGAAGATGGGTATACCCACTGTGACGGTGAGAAAATAGGTAACAAAAGCCCCGATAGCAATAAGCTGACCATGGGCAAAATTTGCAACCCTGCTCGATTTATACACCAGAACCAGCCCGAGGGCTGCCAGGGCATAGATCGAACCCACCACGATTCCACTGACAACAATTTGAAAGAAATAGCTCATCAGACCCCTTCCACCGTGTAGAATTTAATACTTGCCGTAACCGTCGTTGACTGCCCGTCCTGATACTGGAAGGACGCCTCAACATCTTTTTGTGTTACGGATTCATCATACAGTGCATCATAGAGATGCTGGTATTTCTCCTGGACAAACTTGCGACGGATCTTGCCGGTCTTTGTCAACTCCCCGTCATCCACATCAAGCAGTTTATAGAGCAGAGCAAAGCGCTTGATCCTGAAATGTTCCTTCTCAGCACGTGCGTTGACGTCAAGAACCTCTTTCATGATCAACTCAGCCACTTCTGTTTTTGCCGACAGATCCATATAGGTTGTATAGGAAATACCGTGATCTTCGGCCCATTTACCAACAACAACCGGATCGATATTGATGAGGCAGCTGACAAAATCCTCGTTGTTCCCGAAAATAATTGCCTCTTTTATATAAGGACTGAACTTAAGGGAATTCTCAAGGAACATAGGAGAAAACATCTCTCCTTTCCGGCTGTGCATCACATCGGACAACCGGTCGATGACAATAAGATGACCATGCTCGTCTATGTAGCCGGCGTCCCCCGAATGGAGCCAGCCACCCTCAAGAGCTTCCGCCGTTTTCTCCGGTAACCCGTAATAACCGGGAGAAACGGAAGGGGACCGTGAAAGAATTTCACCATCTTCAGCAATCTTGCATTCAGTTCCGGGAAGAGGCTTCCCCACGGTATCCGGTCTGACATCACCATCCCGGTGCATATAAGCGATGCCGGTAATCTCCGTCTGGCCGTAAATCTGTTTCAGATTCACACCGATGGCCTGATAAAAGGTGAACAGTTCAGGGCCAAGGGCCGCCCCACCGGTATAGGCACGCCGCAGTCGCAACAGTCCCATCTGGTTGATCAGGGGCCGGAACATCATCAGGGTACCGAACCAGGACTTTATTTTCAGACCTGCGGGCATATTCTTTCCCCGCATACGGTATTCCGCCGCTTCCAACCCCACTTTGATAAAATAATTATAAAGCAGTTTGTTCAGCCAATAGGACTGGTCGATTTTCAACCAGATTTCAGAACGGATCGTTTCGTAAATCCTGGGAGCACCGAACATGAAATGGGGCCCGATCTCCTTCAGGTCCGACATGGCCGTCTCAACAGATTCAGGAAAGTTGATGGTAATTCCCGTTGCCATGGCCACTCCAAAGGAATTCATCTGCTCTCCAATCCAGGCAAAAGGCAGAAAGGAGACATATTCATCCGTGGGTTCCAGGGGATCCACCTCGGTAATCCTGACGCCCATATTGATATAATTGCGATGGGTCATCATGGTTCCCTTGGGAAGCCCTGTGGTGCCTGACGTGAGACAGAGATGACAGACATCGTCAGGTTTGCCCTGATCCACCAGGGACTCGAAGAGATCCGGATTCTTTTTATGTTCCTCTTCCCCCATTTTATATAAATCACTGATATCGATAAACCAGTCATCCGACATATATTCCCGCATCCCACGGGGATCTTCAAAAATAACCTTTTTGACACCCGGTATCCTGTCGCGCACTTCCAGAACCTTGTCCACCTGCTCCTGGTTGTCACAGAAAACGGCACTGACTTTCAGATAATCAATGATCTGGGCAATTTCATCCGGCATGCTGGTTTGGTAGATGCCCGCGGAAATAGCGCCAAGACAATGGCCACCGATAGCAATAAAAAGCAGCTCTGGAATATTGTCACTGATGATGGCAATGGTGTCATTTTTACCAAGACCAATGGCCCTGAGCCCAAGGGCGGTCTTACGGACATAACTGTAATAATCCTCCCAGCTGTAGGTGTTCCAGATACCAAAATCCTTTTCCCGGAGCGCTGGACGTTCGGGTGTACTTCTGACCCGCCAGCGCAGCAGCTGGGGGATCGAATATTCAACCAGTTGTTCACGTGTAGTCATTTCGTTTACTCCTCCCCGATATAGGCTTCAATTACCTTCGGATTCTGCGCGACCTCTTCCGGGGTACCGGACCCGATGACCTCACCAAAATCGAGAACATAGATCCGATCGGAAATATCCATGACCACACCAAGATCGTGCTCGACAAGAACCACGGTAATATTGCGTTCCTTCTGAATATCCATGACAAAGCGGACAATGTCTTCCTTCTCTTCCTGGTTCATTCCCGCCATGGGTTCGTCCAGCAGAAGAATATCAGGAGCAAGTGTCAATGCCCGTGCAACCTCAACTTTTTTCTGAACCCCGTAACTCAGATTCCCCACCAGGCTTTTCCGGTAGGGTTCCAGTTCCATGAAATCAATGACACTCTCCACATAGGCCCTGTTTTCCGCCTCAATCCTCGAGGCTTTACCGTAAAAGAAAACAGCATGCAGAAAGCTGTATTGCAGCTTCGAATGACGGGCAAGAAGAAGATTGTCGAGAACAGAAAGCCCGGAAAACAGCTCAAGATTCTGAAAAGCCCTGGCAATCCCCATATTTGAAACATCATGAGGGGAGGCGTTTGTCAATTTTTTCTCTCCATAGAAAATATCACCCAGGGTCGGATGATAGAATCCGGAGATACAGTTCAACATACTGGTCTTGCCGGCTCCGTTGGGACCGATAATGGAGGTTATCAGTCCCTCTTCTATTTTCATATTTACATTTGACAGAGCCTTCAAACCGCCAAAAGAAAGAGTGACGTCCGAGATATTTAAATATGGCATATCGACATTAGAATTATATTAAATAAGCAATATTGAGTTAATAAATCATTAATATTGATGAAAAAAAGGTACAGCTATCCCTTTAAATATTACCCCTTTACATATTCCCGTATGCTATTTATAGCATATTGTATTCATCTCAGCGACCCCCAAAGAGAAAATATCTTTATACTTTCATCTTCGGCAAATCACGTTCTTCAATATCCTGAAATGAGACAGCC
>NZ_JBPLBA010000013.1:0-14933 GCF_054039375.1 Desulfomarina sp.
GGTGTTGAGCAGCCAATTATTGCCAGAGTAATTCCGCAGGAGAGAGCATAGCGGATGAGCACCTCAGCGGTGAGCCCGAGTGAGGGGTTAATATAATGACCCGCTCCAAGTACTTTCATCCCGATGACTGCCACCCCTTTATCCCGTGCTGTTTCCATTGTATGGGTAAGGAATCCGCCGATTACCTGTTCGGGCGGGTTCACAGGCAGCAGAACAGTATCCACCGGCCACTGTTCCACGGCTTTTGTCAGTATACGCGGATCGTGATGTCCCGTGACACCAATGTTTTTGACTTTCCCGCTTTCCCTTGCCGCAATGAAGGCGTCAAGCGCACCGCCGGGCCCGGAGATGGCCGCCAGGTCTTCTTCTGTCCGTACGTCATGGATCTGCCAGAGGTCCAGATAATCTGTCTTGAGTCGTCGCAGTGATGCAGAGAGGTCAGCCATGGCACCTTTTCTGTCACGGGAGGCTGATTTGGAGGTTTGGAACACATTTTTGCGAACTTCAGGATTGTTTTCCCAGGTGGCGCCATAATATATTTCGCTGTCTGAGTATACTCTGGCACAGTCGAAGTAGCTGATGTTCTGACGTAAGGCTTCTTCAATCACCAGTTTTGCCGCATTCAGTTTTCCGTAGGTCCGCAGGATGCCTTCTCCGCCTAAGCCGACGGTTGTAACTTTTTTTTTCTCTCTTCCAAGGGGGAGGGATTGCATTGTTATATTTTCCTTGCCTGTATTGTGGTAACTGTCCACATATGCCAGATGGGTGGAGCTGCTGTCAGACGGCTACAATCCATTTATGCGGCCAGATGTGATCGCGCAAAGACGGGTTGCTGTTGAGCAGTCGGTTGATTTTATATTTCTCCTTCCTGTTCCAGTATTTCTGAGCATAATTCACGCCATGGTTCAATTTTGTCGCCAAGCCCGATTGCCTTGAGGTGGGAAATATTTACTGCATGTGGAGCTGTTGTAATTGTATCAGGATGTTTTTCATAATAAAAGGCATTGGCAAGATGAACTGCGATTGCCGGACTGAACTGATTGTCGGGATAATTGTCCAGCCTGTGGTGAAATCCTATCGCTTCAATAACTGGTCCCGGCATTCCCCACAATCCCATGAGGTAGGCGCCAAAGTCATCATGCACAGCGTTAAAAATGCGTTTTTCCGCAGAGCGGAGGCAGATGCCTTCCTCTCCAGCCAGCATGGTTGCCTCTTCATACTGTTTGTCCATTTTCGCCAGCATGACAAGTTTACCTATGTCATGAAGGAGGCCCGCGATAAAACTGTTGTCTATCAGGTCATTATCCTCTGACTGGCTCATGGCGATTTTTTTTGCGCAATTACCGACCATCAGGCTATGGGACCATAGTTTTTTCACGGGGAATATTTTTGAAGATGCCTTTATCTCGGTGAAAGCGCCAACTCCGAGAACCAGGTTTTTAACCGTATCAATACCAAGAAGATTCACTGCCCTGGCCGGGCTTTCCACTTTCTGGAAAAGGCCGAAAAAAGCTGAGTTGACCAGTTGCAGTACTTTTGCAGACATGGCCATGTCTTCTTCAATGATTGCAGCGATTTCAGAGACAGGGACATCCGGGTTGGCGATCGCCTGCCGAAGTTTTGCATAGACTTCTGGAAGGCTGGGGAGGGTATCCAGCTGTGAGACCATTTCTTTAAGGGAAGGATGGGACATAAGGTCATGCAGAGTGCAGACCCGCAGCAGGACGGCTTTCAGGTATTCCGGATCACACGGTTTGGCCAGAAACTGATGGACGACCCCCACGGTTCTCATTATTGATTCTTCATTGGCCTGGCCTGACAGCATAATTCTTATGGAATACGGAAACCGTTTCTGTATTTCCGCAAGCAGGGTTGCTCCATCCATTCCGGGCATGCGCATATCGGAAACCACTACATCGAAATCATACTTTTCCATGATTTCGAGAGCTTGTTTACCGCTTTCAGTAAACTCAAGATGGAATTCTTTTCGAAGGGAGCGGAGCATCCGTTTCAATCCGGACAGGATATTTGGTTCGTCGTCGATAAAGAGAATTTTTTTCTTTGCCATGATTCACCTGCTTTCTGGGAATGGTTTTATTCCATCTCTGTCATTGTATAACAAAAGGTGTCTTTCAGTCAAAATAAGATCGTAACTGCTCACATCTGTTTAATATGATGCACTTTTTAAATTTCCTTTTCCTTTGTCTCAAACGAAAATTTCAATTTTTCAAGGTTTTTTTCTGCTGGTTGACCGGAGGAAGAAAGAGGAAATACTTGCTTTGTTGGAAAGGAACATGCTACTTATCGTCAGACAGTGTCTGTCCATAAATGGTCTTTTTGCCCGATGTCTGCGTCATACTCAAAAAATAATGCCCGGAATATCAATTGTATGACTGCGCTTATTTTTTTCGCAGCTCTTAATTTTGAACGAAATTGCTCATTTCCGGACGGACACCGAAGAACTGATTTCAAATGAAATGTTGAAAAAATTCAGGTTGACGGGTCAGAAGGTATGCACAGAATTCAATATCAGGGCGGGATATACAGGACACCGGAAAAAAAATTGTCCTTTATCGGCAAAATGTTGCCGTCACTTTCTTTTTACAGTCGATTTCTCCTGATTGTCGCCAGGGCCGGCTGGAAGGCAAAACAGGGGGAATATGACAGTCACTCGTGGATCGACAGCAGTCTGGAGGTGCTGTCCAGGTTGGAAAATGCAGGTATTCGTGTGGAGATCAGCGGTATTGAAAATCTGCTGGAGCTGAATAAACCTGTCGTTATCGTTGGAAATCACATGAGTATGATGGAAACGTTGCTCCTGCCGGGAATAATTCAACCGCTGACAGAGGTGACCTTTGTAGTCAAGCAGAGTCTTCTGGATTATCCGGTGTTTAAATATGTCATGCGTTCCAGGAATCCAATTGCTGTCAGCAGGACAAATCCACGCAAAGATCTGAAGGTTGTAATGACAGAAGGGGTGGAGAGATTGAAAGACGGGATTTCCGTGATTGTTTTTCCTCAGACAACAAGATCACAGGATTTTGACGCAAAACAGATGAGCTCAATTGGTGTGAAGCTTGCGAAAAAAGCCGGTGCAGACGTTGTTCCCCTGGCGTTGAAAACCGACGCATGGCAGAATGGACGTTTGGTGAAAGATTTCGGTAGACTTGATGTGGAAAAAACAGCTTATTTTTCTTTTGGTAGTCCATTGCGGGTGGTGGGCAAAGGCAATGAAGAACAGACTGCTATTAATAATTATATCACAGAAAAACTTCGGGCATGGCAAGAATAGAGGGTTGTCGAGCTTTCTTGCCTGTCAAGCATCAGGTGCATTTAATATTTCTGGATCATCAACCAGGTCGAGGTTTTCCTCATCAACTTCAGGTTCAGTGGTTTCCTCTTCTTCGGTGGTTGTTTCCTCGGCCTCTTCTATTGCCGCCTCAACTTTTTCATTTTTCTGCCGGATTGCTTTCGGGATTTTGGATTCAGGAAGAACAAGTTCTGTTATTTTGGCAATCTCAGCTTTGAGATCAGGATCCTGAAGGCAGATATCGCATGACTCTGCATGTTGTTCCATGAATGAGACCATCCGGGCCGGTGCCATGGTTTCGTCACGTACATGGGTGTACCACAATTTAATCATTTTGATTAATCTTTCGCACTGCATGTTTTTTTGAATGAAGTATGAGGAATTTTAAAATAATTGGAACTTGAAAAGTAACTACTCACAGTGGTAATAAAACGACGTAGTATAATAAAAAGTTGTTTTCAAGGTCAACACTTATTAGTATAGTAGTTATCTTTTTGTGGATATATGTTCATTTGACGGAAGTGGATAGGGCACTGGTGGCCCTCCCGGACTTCAAATCCGGTGTAAGGGGTTAATAGCTTCTTAGGTGGGTTCGATTCCCATGCACTTCCGCCATTTATTTATTCTGCTGTATCTTCCTTTT
This sequence comes from Desulfomarina sp., assembly GCF_054039375.1. Classification (NCBI taxonomy): domain Bacteria; kingdom Pseudomonadati; phylum Thermodesulfobacteriota; class Desulfobulbia; order Desulfobulbales; family Desulfobulbaceae; genus Desulfomarina; species Desulfomarina sp. The sequence continues at coordinate 3,954 of NZ_JBPLBA010000013.1, forward strand.
CAGGTTTTCGGTATCAGAGGATGCCCCATTTCTTCCCTCTGGGCCACATAGGTTTCAGCAACCTTTCTTGCTATATTTCTTATGCGGCCAATATACCTGGTCCGTTCATTAACACTTATTGCTTTTCTGGCATCGAGAAGATTAAACGTGTGCGAACATTTCAGGCAATAATCGTATGCCGGAAGAAGCAGTTTTTTGTCTGCAAGCTTAAGGGCTTCTTCCTCGTATGCATTAAAAAACATCAACAGTTTTTCCACGTCGGCTTCTTCAAAATTAAAGGTTGAGAACTCAATTTCCGCCTGATGAAAAATCTGACCGTAGGTTACTTCATCGTTCCAGGCAATATCATAGACACTTTCAACACTTTGAAGGTACATGGCAATGCGTTCCAAGCCATATGTGATTTCCACAGTGGTGGGAAAAAGTTCAATGGAGCCGGCCTGTTGAAAATATGTGAACTGGGTGATCTCCATGCCGTCCAGCCAGACCTCCCAGCCCAGGCCCGATGCACCCAGCGTAGGAGACTCCCAGTCGTCCTCAACAAAACGGATATCGTGATCAAGCAGGTTCAGTCCAAACCTCTCCAGGCTTTTCAGGTACAGCTCCTGTACATCAATGGGTGACGGTTTGATAACGACCTGGTACTGGTAATAGTGTTGCAGGCGATTGGGGTTTTCACCGTATCTGCCGTCGGTGGGGCGCCGTGATGGCTGCGGATATGCAGATTTCCATGGTTCCGGACCAAGGGCTCGAAGAAGCGTTGCAGGGTGAAAGGTACCTGCTCCGACTTCCATGTCATACGGCTGTTGAATAACACATCCCTGTTCCGCCCAGTAAGTGTTGAGCTCAAAAATGATATCCTGAAAATTCATGGAATTTCCTCACGCTTTTGTATATCCATTTAATATTCCCCTGAATCCGTGACAGCTTTATGATTATTATTTAGACAGTGCCTGTCTATTAGTTGGTCTTTTTGCCCGATATCTGCGTTGCCCGAAAAATTTTATCCTCGGAGGTAAGCATAGACTCCGATATCAATTATATGCCTGCGGAAAACTTTCCCGTGCGCCTTGATTTCGAACAGAAAATCCTCATTTCTGGACAGGCACTGGATAAAAACTTGGAAAATTAATATAAAATTCATAATCAGGGGAGCGTTAGCAATACTCACGGATTCAGGATTCCGGCTGCGTACGAGATGCCTCGCTGTTGTAGTTACTACCCCTGGAAGGAGTTACCTGCTTTTTAGTCTGCACCAGTCAACGGTGCTGAATTCTCCTGTTCAATCTCTGTGTTTTGATTATTGGTTCTACTATATAATTGCTATCTTGACTTTTGTCCATGGGCTCCTCATTATATTTGGATTAAGAGTCCGCTGAACTGAACGTTCAGTTGAACCGTTCTTATTTTTATTTCCTGGAGCTTTGTGATATGCAGAATTTAGGATCCATTCAAGACCTGTCGGAAATTGAATGTGTATTGAAAAAAGTTCATTCCATCGCGGTAGTCGGTTTGTCTCCCAAGGAAAACAGGCCAAGTAATATGGTTGCCCGGTACCTTATGGACAAAGGATATGCCATATATCCCGTCAATCCAGGACAGACAGAGATTCTCGGTAGAAAATGTTATCCTGACCTGGAAGCAATTCCCGACCATATTGATCTTGTGGATATTTTCAGAAGATCGGAGGATATTCCGCCGGTGGTTGACCAGGCGATAAAAATTGGTGCCGAAGTCGTCTGGATGCAACAGGGGATCGTCAATGAACAGGCGGCAGAGCTTGCCCGTAAAAAAGGTCTTTTTGTAGTAATGGATCGCTGTATTAAGGTCGATCATACTTCTCTTGATATCTGATTGATTTCTCTTCCCGTCGCTGGTGAATTCCGGACAGGCAGGTGTGTCTGTTCAGGTGGACGATAATTCATGGAACCAAAGCTCTTGAGTGTCCGTGGTGCACGGATGCATAATTTGAAAAATATTGATGTTGACCTGCCTCGCAATCGACTGGTGGTTTTTACCGGTCTTTCCGGGTCAGGAAAATCCACCCTGGCTTTTGATACCCTGTACGCGGAAGGGCAGAGACGTTATGTTGAATCACTGTCCACCTATGCCCGCCAGTTTCTCGGCCAGATGGATAAACCTGATGTTGATGGCCTGGAAGGCTTGTCTCCTGCTGTTTCCATCGAACAGAAGACAACAAGCAAGAACCCCAGGTCTACGGTGGGAACCGTAACAGAGATTTATGACCACCTCCGTCTTCTTTTTGCCCGGTGCGGTCACCCCCATTGTCATATTTGTGGCGATCCCATTGAGGCGCAATCTGTCGAAGATATGGTTGACGCGCTGATGCGTCTGGAAGAGGGAACAAAACTCATTCTGCTGGCACCTCTGGTCAGTGCAAGGAAAGGTCGGCATGAACAGCTGCTTGCAGGAATTCGCAGGCAGGGATTTGTCCGGGTTCGAATCGATGGCGATATCCTTCATGCGGATGATCTGGTCACTCTCAATAAAAATAAAAAACACAGTATTGAGGTCGTGGTTGACCGTCTGGTCATAAAAAACTCCATACGCAGGCGGTTGTCTGATTCAGTGGAGACAGCTGTAAAATTAACGGAAGGATTGCTTCTGGTGCTGTTTCCTGAGGATAATTCTGTAAAATTGTTCAGTGAACTGGCCGCGTGCCATAAATGTTCCATTTCCGTCCCGCCCATGAGTACCCGGCTCTTCTCGTTTAACAATCCCGAGGGGGCCTGTGGTGAGTGCAGTGGCCTCGGGGTAAAGCAGTTTTTCGATCCGGTACTTGTTGTTCCCGATCCTGACAGGTCAATAGCCCGCGGTGCTCTGGCTCCGTGGGGGTGGAGGAGTGAAAATACCTATACAGGACAGATGCTTTCAGGAGTTGCCGGTCATTACAACGTGTCGTTGGAAACTCCCTTCGGGCAATTGCCGGAAAAAGTGCAGGAGGTCTTTCTGTATGGTTCCGGAGACGAGGAAATATCCTTTCACTATCAGAAGGGACGAAGGGTTATGACCACGGTCAAGCGCTTTGAAGGTATTATTCCTCAGCTTGATCGACGTTTTCATGAAACCCAGTCGGGAATGATCAGGGAAGAACTGTCGAAGTATATGAACGAACAGATCTGCCCGGACTGTAAAGGGGCACGACTCAAACCGGAATCACTGGCGGTGAGGATAGGGAAATGGTCGATTGATGAGTTGACACGACTGTCTATTGACAGGCTGTTGGTGGAGATACCGCTTCTACCTCTCGATGCGAGAGAGCGACAGATAGGCGAGCCGATAATGAAGGAAATTGTCGACAGGCTGTCGTTTCTTGAGGATGTGGGCCTGGGATATCTCTCCCTGGAGAGACGTGCCGGAACTCTTTCCGGTGGCGAGGCGCAGCGGATACGGCTTGCCTCACAGATCGGTTCCAGGCTTGCCGGAGTATTGTATATCCTTGATGAGCCCAGTATCGGTCTGCATCAGAGGGATAATCAGAAACTGATCAATACCCTGCTTGAACTTCGTGATCTCGGCAACAGTGTTATCGTCGTTGAACATGATACAGATACAATACTGTCGGCTGATCATGTACTGGACATGGGACCAGGTGCCGGAGTCCATGGAGGAGAAGTTGTTTTCAGTGGCGCGGTTGAGGAGTTACTGCAAAATGAAAATTCGGTAACCGGTGCATATCTTTCCGGAAGAGAGTCCATTAAAGTCCCTGACAGGCGAAGGAAGGTCGGCAGGAGGAGCGGCAGGGCTCTTCGTCTGAAAAACTGTACAGTCAATAACCTGAAAAAGATTGGAGTACGTTTTCCTCTGGGGGTAATGACCTGTGTGACGGGAGTATCCGGGTCCGGTAAAAGTTCACTTGTGATCGAGACTCTTTTCCGGTATGCCAAAAGCGGGTTGAAAAACAGGGATAAGACATTTTCTTCTGGTGGAACTGTTTTGTATGGACTTGACTGTATTGATAAAATTGTTGATATTGATCAAAGTCCTATTGGCAGGACGCCACGCTCCAACCCCGCCACCTATACCGGACTGTTTACTCCCATCCGGGATCTGTTTTCCAGGCTCCCTGAATCCAGGGCCAGGGGGTATAAACCTGGGAGATTTTCTTTCAATATTAAGGGTGGACGATGTGAGGCGTGTGATGGTGAGGGGATGAACAAAATCGCCATGCATTTTCTCCCTGACATCTATGTCGTTTGTGAAAGGTGCAAAGGAAAACGATATAATGCTGAAACTCTGGAGATCCAATATCGAGGCAGAAATATCCATGAAGTGCTGGCAATGACGGTTGAGGAAGCGTTGGAGTTTTTTCAGAATATCCCGCCAATAAAGAACAGATTGCAGACACTTTTTGATGTGGGCCTGTCCTATATTTCACTGGGACAGTCCTCTGTTACCCTTTCGGGAGGGGAGGCCCAGCGGGTCAAACTGGCCAGGGAATTGTCGACCCGGAGCAGTGGCAGAACTCTCTATATTCTTGATGAACCGACCACAGGGCTGCATCCCGCTGATATCCAGCATTTGTTAAATGTTTTGAACCGGTTGGTTGACCAGGGGAATACAGTTGTTGTTATAGAGCATAATCTTGATGTGGTAAAAACTGCTGACTGGATTATTGATGTGGGACCGGACGGAGGTGATGGCGGTGGTGAAATTGTAGGATGCGGCACCCCTGAGGAAATTGCACGGATGGAGAAATCCTATACAGGGCAGTTTCTCAGGGAGGTTCTTGAATAAGCCGGAATGGGTGGATTGCAATTAAAGCGAATCAGATATTCAGTCTCAACAGGATTGATACACTCACCTGGTAAAACGTAATTGGTCACAGGGGTAGCAACTTCTATGGTTTTATTACCTCGGAACTGTAATTGCTCACAGGTGCCGTAGATTTTTGCAGGCTCTTCTTCGCTATAGCCTCCTTATGTGGACAAAAGATCCCGTGAATAGCTGGGGTAGCTATGAGTAATTACGGTAAAACTGTATAGTGGTTATACCCTGTAGTGGGGAGAATAAATAATGAAAATCTTACTGCGTCAGAAACTACCTTCTGTTGTGAGATTTTCAAATGATTAATATTAGAATCAGAGGAAAACCATGGTGGAAAAAAAAGAAGAGAAAGCAGCGACACCCATTTTTCGTATGCAGAAGATGTACACCAAAGATCTGTCGTTTGAAAATCCCAACGCACCCGCTGTCTATATCACCCCACAAAAACAGGAGCCGGCTGTTGAGGTTAACCTGCAATTGAAAAACACTAAAATGGATGATGATCACTGGGAAGTGGCCATTCAGGTTACGGCAAAAATAACTTCAAAGGAAGATGATAAGACAATGTTCATCCTTGAGGTTGAACATGCCGGTGTTTTTCTGTTAAAAAATATCCCCGAAGAGCATATCAAAATGGTTTTGGGAGTTGATTGCCCGACCCTGCTTTTCCCTTTTACCAGGCAGATAGTAAGCCAGGTTTCAACTGACGGTGGATTTGCACCTTTTCTTATGGAACCGGTAAATTTTATGGCACTGTTTCAGAACTCCCAGAAAAAGGATGGTGCTGATAATTGATCAGCCTGCCCGGATAAAATCATTGTTCTCAGAGTTAACAGCTCTGCTTTTACCTGCGTTCTGTAACACTGTCCAGCCCCAGTTGCTGGACAGTGTGCAGGAGAGGGGAAACTTTATTTGAGAACAAGATGTGGTATAATCATTTTCGCACCCAGAACAGTTGTGTATTCATAGGTGCCAATAACTGTACCTGTCATAAACCTGCTGTTGTTCAGCGCCGTTCCCTTTTCGGAACGGTCTTCAACCAGCACTGTTCCTCTTCCGCCACGATAGTTCCAGGCAACCAGGGCTTTTTTTGCATCAAGGTATTGTATTGGAGTGGTGTTTTTTAATTTTACGCATTTCCCGATCAGGCCATAAGGATTTGTTCCCGTGCTGTATTTATAGCCGAGTGTGATAAGGGAAGCCTCGGGGCAGTCTTTTTTTGAATCTTGAAGATTCAATGATTCTTCTGTCAGGACAATAGTTTTGTTGCCGGTTGTTGATGAGTTTTTTTTCTTACTGATTTTTGTTATCAGGTAGGTATGGTCTGCCTGTTTTACTAATTTAAGATTATTTTCATTAAGAATATCCTTCAGGACCTGGTCCCATCTTTTTTTATGAATTGATTTCGTAATATTTTTCTTTATGCCTTTGTCAATGCGTATTTTTGACTGTGAGCCTGCCAGCCTGAGGATTGTCGTAACACACGTTGACAGGTCAGTATCCTTGAATTGCACTGTAATTTTCTGGATGTTTTCGTTGGCATAAAGGGGTGAGTGGAATGGGAAAAAGAAAAAAAAAGTAAAACAGAAAAGCACTAACCGGTTGTGTCTTTGCATGGAAAATATACCCCTATTGCTGAAAAAAAAACCTCCAGTTGTTGGAACACAACTGGAGGCCGGGTAAAGATTATAAAACTGGCGTGTCTGTGAGAAATTACGGAAAATGAAAAGAATTAAAGACCGTAAGTCACAAAATGATCGACCAGAGTAGTAACACCTTTTTCAATGGCTTTATTAAAAAGAGTATCATATTGATGGTCTGCCATAAATGTTTCCGGAGAAACCTGTACCCGTACTCTGTTGGTCCAGACAACATTTCCTGTTGCAGCTTCCTGAACCCATATGCGCATCTGGACTGTTGCCTGGTCTATCTGACCGCTTCTATGGGATACCTTACCGAGACCATATCCCGCTCCAGCCCATAATACAGTGTTGGCATCCCGGCCTGTTCTGCCAAAAACACTTTCACCCTTTTCCCAGGGCCAGCTTACGGAGGAATAGCCGAATCGGCCTCCAAGCAGGGCTCCCATCAGTTGTTCATTTTCCTCATCATAAGCATCCGATGAGGCGAAACCGAACATGATTCTACTGGCACCACCGTTAATAAATGGGAGAATCCCTTTTTTCCATGGAGCCCATGTGGCCTCCTGGCGGGTTTTATATTCAAGAATGCGGCCTCTCATGATATAATCGGCCTTAAAATGACGACCGATTTTGGCCAGTTTTTTAGTGGTAAGAGCATGGGCTCCGGCACTGGAAAGAGCCTTTGATGAATTTTTTTCATCTTCTGCCTGAATATAGATCTTCAGTTGCTGTTTCATGGCATCAGACCATTCATTGGACAATTCAGCCACAAGAGAGCTGTTTTTCACCTTTTCATAAGCTGAAAGATCTATAATATTCTGGTTGATAAGGTATCCAAAAACATCCTCCTGAACGGGGAGGCCAAAACCATTTTTGACCAGCTGGTCAGTCAGGGTTTCGGTGATGATCATGTTCCTTCTATGGGCGGACTCCAGGTTTCCCTGTGAATAGTCTGCAAAAGGCAGAATTACGATGCTTTTCCCAGTACCCGGCTCATTGTAACCTGGTCCATCAGTTACCTTCAAAGTTTCTATCACGGTCTGACCACAACCGGTCAGACTCAATGCGAAAATACCAATGATTAGATATTTCAGCCTGTTCATGTTGATCTCCAAGCAAAAGTTAAAAAAAATATTCCAGGTATAACTAGAAAATTCTGGGTTTCAGAAGGATAATGAGCTCACGTTTTACATGAGTTTTTGTCTCAGACCCAAAAAGATATTTTACAATGGGAACATCACCTAACAACGGTGCGAATTCCCCACTGTTTTCTTTGGTATCACTTATAAGTCCGCCGATAACAAGCATTTCACCGTCTGCGACTTTGACCGTTGTACTCATTTCCCGGATATTGACGATGGGCAGGCCGACCGTGCCGCCAAGATTGCCGACATCGCGATATTCAATTGGTTCCTGAAGGTTGGAAACTACCGGGACGAGATTCATGACAACATGAGTATCATCGAGGACTGTTGCAGTAAGTGCCATTCCAATACCGGAGAGAATTCGGTCCGTATTGACGGTATAAGTTACTATGCCGGTGTCAGAATCAAGATCAGAATCAATGGAGTCGATATATGTAACATTGCGTCCCACTGTAATGAAGGCAGGTTGCCCGTTCATTACACTGATTTTCGGGTTTGAGAGGACTTTGGCATCACCCTGTTCATTGAGTGCATTGAGAAACACATCAAATGTTCGAGAAGCAAATGAAATATTAGAAATAAACTGACCGGGATTAATGGTTTTAAAATAGGCGGTTTTATCGGCATTTGTGTAAGTAACAGGACCTTGAACTGCATCATTGTTGAAAACAAAGGGGTATACCTGGCCATTATCACCAAATGTGACGCTACCGGACAGGCCAAAATTTTTCAGCACCTTTGACCAGTTAATACCAATATTCGACTCTTTGCTGAGCTGTACTTCAATAATTTTCGCTTCTATCGTGATCTGTTTATAAAGGGATTTTTTCAGGCTGTTGATGTATTTGGCGATTCTTTCATGCATCGCCTTGGTTGTTGTTACAGTTATAATGCCGACCGGTTTATCAATAATGAAGTATGAACCGTCTTTAGAGGTTTGCCTGCTGGTTTTAATCTTCTGTTTTTTGGCACCTGCAGTAGACTGGCTTTGTTTGTTGGCTTTATAGGTTCCACTGGCGTCACTGCCACTTTTCTTGTCTCGCTCGGAAACCCTTGCACGACCCTGGCTTTCTGCACCGAATTGTCGTTCGTAGTCGGAAATCGCGACTTCACTTGTTTCAAGAATATTGAGTATGACCTTGAGATTGGATTCAATATTGTTCCAGATATCAAATTCGGTTTTTGTATCATTATCCTTAGAAAAAACACTCGTCCCGACCGGACTTCCCTGGGCCTGCAGTTTGATTAAGGCTTTAAAACCTTTTTCTGCTCCGCCGGCTCCAATGATGTCACCACCGGTTTCCGTTGAGTATTTCTGGGTGATAAACGGCATGGCAATACGATATTGTCTTGTAATCTTGTTGCGAACAAAAATAGTAGTATTCTTGAACTCGGCAAAATAGCCGATTTGAGCAAGCAGATTATTGACAGCATCATAAAAGTCATCTTTCGGTGTGATATCGACATCGACACGGGCATTCTGGTCTACATCTTCAGCCCAGGAGACATTCATTCTTTTAAGAGCCGCCAGTCGCTTGAGTATATCCCAAAGTGGTTGTGGTCCTCTTGTTGAAGTGATTCGTGCGCCCACCTTCAGGACACTTTCCTCGGATTTGGCGATATCTTCGGATTCATCTTTGTTAACGACATACGATGCCGTCTGGTATTGCACTGGAAGGCTTGCGGGGTATTTGGGTTGAGCCTGCACAGTTTTTTCTGTCTTTGCCTGATTTTCCATGGTTGTCGATGCCGTGGAAAGAGAGTTGTCCTTATGCTGGGAACTCGGCATACACGATGACAACAGAATAGCGAGTAGCAAGAGGCTACCTGGAAAAATTAATTGTGTTATGGACTTCATAAAAACCTCGTGGGACGAAATAGTTCAAAAATAGCAGCTGTTTTAATGATGCTGAAACTTATTGTATCATAAGTCGACCCTGAATATATTTTTTCAGGTCCGGTCGTATCTGGTAGCCGGATGCAAGGATAGCTTTATATTCCTTGACCGCCTCAGATTTCAAGCCGAGTTTATCAAGAATTCGTGCTTTTGATATCATGGTATCTATGGATTCTCCATAAGTCGTGTGGTACTTGTCAATGAGTTTCAACGCGGCGTCATTCTGACCGTTATTCTCACTGAATGCTGCATAGCTGAGTAAAGCTTCTTTCATTGGCGGTGTTGAACTGATGCTCTGGGCGAAATAGTCGGCAGCTTCAGAAATTCTCTGCATATTTGCAAGGCCGATAGCAGCATAAAGAGCAGCATAGTTATCCTTGGGATGCCGCTTCAGGTTTTCTTTTGCGTAATAAACAGCTTTGGCATTCATGCCGAGGTTTACGAGATAAAGAGTTGTTAGCCTGTTGGCAAGTTTCGCGTTATCAGGCCATAATTCCATTGCCTTGGTATAGAGCTGAGCGGCTGTTTCAAAGTCTTCATTTTTTTCAAACTGCTGTGCTTTACCAATGAGTTTTTTGGCCTCGATAACTTTGGGAGATGTACGCTCAGCCTGTTCAATCACCAGAGCTTCCTGCTGGATCAGATCCGTATCTGCAGTAAACGCCAGATTGTCATCAGCCCTGGTTGGCCAGACAAATTCTTTCGATTTCGGATAAATGACAATGGTATTGAATTTTTCTTCCTTGGTCAGATCCATAAGGTTGAGGATGATATCAAGCGCAAAATCCCAGGGTACATCGGACAGGGCCAGGGTCAGGGAGCCTGATACATCTTCATCAACAATTATATTCAGATTGGTTATCTGCCTGAACAGACGAAAAACATTGTGAATATCTATTTTGTAGAAATCGACACTGATACGCTGTTTTTTATATCCCGAAAATGAAAAATCATCTGCCGGTTGTTTCGGAGAGTTTTTTTCAGCCGCTTTCTTGACAAGCTGATCCGGATCCTGCTTGAGAAGTTCTTCAGAAGATCCGATCAGAGCATCAAGGGTAGAGTCACTGTTTGAGCCTGAAGAGGATCCTGCTGCTACCGCCGCTGAACCTGCAGTTGCGGTCGCCGCCGATTCATCAATGACAACAGCAAGCCCTTCCCGGGTGGGAGCAACACTGTATTTGAACATGGTGTGAGAGGCGGAGTCAAAAACTATTCTGGCCCCTTTACCTCTCGGAGCGACCCTGATTTTATCGACAGATGTGCCAATTCTCTTTTCTCGAATGAGTTCGTTGATGTTTATGTTATCAATGTCTATATACATTCTTGGTGGACGCTTGTCACTGCCGCCTATTGTGTCTACCCGATAATCCTCGATGGCAGTATTGGAGACAAGAGTTATTGTTGTTGAGTTGGGTGTGGATGTGATTTTGAAATCAGTGAGAGAATTGGCAAGGGGTTCTGTTTTTTCATTCTGTTTGCCGGTTGCCGGAAAAACTGAAACGGTAAG
>NZ_JBPLBA010000014.1:0-21904 GCF_054039375.1 Desulfomarina sp.
TCCAGAAAGCAAAATGCAGGAGAAAGAGAAACTTGATATTTTCCTGTTCCTTTTTCAGGTATGGCTGTAATGGTACAGTGATCGATACAATACTTTTTATATCCCCTTCTCTGTATCCATCCGGGCCGTGGCAACGCAGGCAGTTCTGTCGGAGCCTGATTGGTTTTATCAGTCGAAATATAGGATCTTTCCGGGATAATGCAGTCAGGAAAACTTCCTGGCTGCCTGCGGATATCCGTGCTGCAGCTTCACTTTCCCATCCGTCAGTTGTCGTATTGCCGTCAATTATTTTCAGGCTTGGAAGCTGGTTATTTCCTTTGTTCAGTCTATTGAAATTTTCAGAGACCTGTTGAAGAATGGATGCGGGATTGACGAGGACAAGTTTTTTACCGGACGGGGTGAGAAATTCACGTTCCGGAGTGGTTTTCAGATGGCGATGGGGAGAGTCGACGCCATCTTGGACAATATATACACCGCCATGTTCTACAGCCCATGATCGAAAAGCCAGATCTTTTTTGTAAACAGTCAGCGCTCTATTGCGAGCCACCTCCATGGTGGTTTTCTTTTCCTGGACAGTATCAAAATAAAAGCAGAGTCCAAGGAAAAATGAATAGAGGCCGCAGGCAAGAATGCTGATAATGGTGATGTTGTTTTTGATTGTGTATGCCCGCATCTCTTGTTGGAAATTCAGTAACAATGGATTGTAGGTACTGCCGGTTATATTATTTTCGGTGAAAGGGAAATGAAAGTCAAGGTCAATGATTATTACCGAAATCCTGTACTCCAGAAAATGAAAAAGACAATTTTAAATTGTAAATCAACGTATTATGATAGTAATCCTGTAATCGGTAAGTTTGGAGTTTTCACTTTCCTGCCGAAGATGCAAAGTTTATTTTGTCGGTCAGAAATTACGATTCATTGTTTTCATCCGATTTCAGTATGTTTCTGGGGAAACATACTGAAATCGAGTAACAATGTTGTTTTTTTACGGTTGATTGAGAGCTGAGACTGTTTTTCGCAGGAGCCAGATCAGGCAGATGATACCCACTGCCAGAGTAGCAAAGAAGAAGACCATTGACGAGTATTGCGGGGCAAGTTGCAATTGGTCCAGGCTGAACCAGTCCGCCAGGAAACCGGAACGGACCCATGAGCGGATAAAAGTCATCAATATGACAAGGATGACAGCTCCGGACAATGTCACCATCAGTTTTTCCTTAACAGCTCCATAGATGATCCCTGCAATCAGAAGCAGGCTGAGAATAAAAACAGCGGTCGGCCCCCCCTGTCCACCCAGAAAGAGCCGCATGACAGTCACCGGAAGAGAAAAGAGATACCAGGTCCCCGCCAGGATATTGATGATGGTACAGATGAGAAAGCTTCGCATGCCGTAGTGCAGGGCATGATCTGCCAGCTCAGGATTTCGGCCGGCTTTGAACCGGCCGAGCAGGGCCACGAACAGACCTCCAATGGCTATACTTCCCAGCATCATATGGAGATATCTGGGGAGAAAATTAATATGGCCTGTTGCCAGGAGAGTGCCGTTCATATGATCAAAGTAGCCTGTGTATGTCCGGGGAAGAAGCATGAGAAGCATATTGTTGGAAAAAGCCCAGCCGATGGCCAGGAAAAGAATGGAGACAAGGGTTCCGATCCATATTCCTGCCCGGCCAAGCTGCACAAAGCGGAAATCGTACAGGTAGGCTCCGTAATAGGCAATAATGAGTGCCGGGATAACGAGTATCCAGATAAAACCCATAAGGACGGAACTGGTGTAGAGAAATTGACCATAAAGAACCTGGGCAAAGAGGAAGGGCGCAACTCCGAGGTTGACCGTAGTGGCGATAATCAGTGGCAGTACAATAGCTATCCGATGGGCAAGACGCAACCGGATTTCACCACCTTTGAAATGTTGTATCACTCCCAGGATCAGGCCGCCAAGCATCGCATTCATGGTGAGAAGATGGAGAGGAAAGGTAAGGAGCAGCAGGAACTGGAACCAGCCCCAGGCCGCCGGTATTGTATCAGTATGTGGGATAAGCAGGTTTTCCATTATTGACCTCCTTTGAGACTGTCCAGGTATTCGGCAAGTTCCGATCGTTCTTTTTCTGTACCGTCAAATGGTGTCATTTCATCGGAAATTTCATCAAGGGTGAGAAGAGTGGATGCAATCGAATTGACATCTTCCTCTTCAAAGGCTGGTGCCAGATCATCTGGTTCATGGCAGGCGGAACAGTTATCTTCAAAGAGCAGCCTTCCCCTGGCAAGGGGGCTGTCTGCAATCCGGATGGTATCGGAGATGTCCTTACCATGGAGTTCCCCGGCAATAAAGGCAGCAAGGGCCTTCTGTTCCTCCTGTGTGCCTGCAAACGGAGGCATGAAATAACGCAGTTTGTGAATTTTTCCGAGATACTTTGTGAGGGCGGAATAACTCATGTTTTCGGTCAATTTGATAAGATCATTATTGCTTCCTCCCAAAGTGTGACATGGGTAACACTGGTGGATATACAGTTCCCTGCCGGCATCAACTCTGTTGCTGGCTGACAGTTCTCTATTGCGTATCCATAGAGCGGATTTAAGATAACCGTCACTGTTGATCCTATCCATATCCTTTTTGAGGATAGAATTGGAATACATCACTTCATTGATGACATAGGGACGGCGGGCAGCTTCCCTTGTCCATTCAAATGAGCCGATAATAAGCAGGCCGCAGATCATGGAGACTATGGAGACACTTTTCAGATTCCAGGAGGGCCGGAGGATGCCTGCGACAAGGGTTATAACCAGCAGAAGAATGACTGCAACCAGACCCCATTGCAGTACCCAGACAATGGTTGGGGATTTTCCCAAGACCAGATCCTTTGCCTGGACAGGCAGGGCGTAGAGATACCAGATGCCACTGGGTATCGCACCGATGAGAGCCGCCAGGGACCAACTGCCGGAGAAGCGGGTCATGGCTGCATGTACTTCCCGGTCACGGCTAAAAGCACTGGAGAGGTAACCGTAACAACCGGCAATCAGGATGGCGATAAAGGTGCGGAAAAAAAGAGAAGGTAGAAAGGAAGGATTGAAGAATCCGGTCCAGAAATCATGATTTTCCACCCAGGCCCCGGGTGTGAGCATGACACCGATGATGCCGTTGATAAGCAGAAGGGATATCCATGCGCTGATAAAATAGAGCCATCCCACCTGCAGGTGGGTTTTAGAATCCATTTTGTCAAACATGTAATAGTAAACGAAAGCAGCGGCAATTTCCACGGAGAAGAATACCCACTCGGCCGCCCAGCCGAAAACGAAATTGTGAACCAGAAGGGAGGCACCAGCCGGATTGACCAGGGCAATAATAAACCAGATGCCGACTCCGGTAATTGAGCCGAAAACCATGGTTACAAGGAGAAAAAAACGGGCGTGTCGTTTGGTGAAATCGAGAATCTTCTGATTGTTCTCGGCCAGACCTTTCTTTTCGCAGTAAATGAGATAAAGACCACCACCAACAGCAAAATGCGAGACAAAAACATGCAGGATGGCAATCAGGGCGATGAGAAACCCTCCACCGGTTTCCGGCAGATACCAGACAGGATAATTCATATTTCCTCCTTTCTTGCAACCTTTTTGTTGCCCTTATTTGTGATATCTGAACGTATCAGGAAAATGATACCTTATAATTGTTATGATTTGCAAATATTGAGCCGGAAAAAAGAATGTTTCCGGAATACACTATCAGGGATAGAACTTGCAATGTGTTCAAAAAAAAATCTGATTACGTATGAAACTCAGCTTGTTATTTGTGAGCCTGGGGATTTGGCCTGTTTTATCAGGCGTATTTCAAAAATCACATTAGACTGATTATAAAATGACCTGGACTGATACTTTTCATTTGAATTCCTTATCAATTGAGATTTCCAGTGATTTTTGACCGTAGGCTAGCCTGATCAAACAGGCACATCCACAATTTGGCTGAGTTTCATGGGGAATCAAGAAAAAAAAAGGAGTTATAAAACATGAATGTTTTATAACTCCTTTTGCATTTTGGTAGCGGGGGGCGGATTTGAACCACCGACCTTCGGGTTATGAGCCCGACGAGCTACCAGACTGCTCCACCCCGCGTTGAGATTTGCCAATATACACCAATTGCAGATATTGTAAATAGTTATTTTTTCATTTTCTGAAGTACAGGATTCCGGTTATAGAATTTCCCCTGTGAGGAGTTATCTTTTTATGACTGAAGGTGCCACGGATTCAGGATGATTTCATCTGCAGCGCTTCTATCCTGCGGATTATTTCTTCCGGCAGGCGTGTCAGTTTGCCTTCCCTGGTTATTGCGGCATGGACCGTAAAGCCCTTGACCAGGAGTTTAGGCCGTTTGCCGTCTTTTTCATTTCGCAGAATCCTGTAGCTGAATTTACATTTTATCCTGGTTACTTCGGCAACGGTCGTTTCAATGGTGAGCAAATCGTCATAAAAAGCAGGAGCCTTGTAACGGGCCCAGCATTCTGTTACGGGAAGAACAAAGCCAAGTTTTTCAATTTCCCTGTAGGAACAGACATGCTCCCGCATCAGTTCGGTTCTTCCCATCTCAAAATAACGGAGAAAATTAGCGTTGTAGACGACACCCCCTGCGTCGGTGTCCCCATAGAGAACCCTGGTCTCGGTGGTAAAAATATGCTCGGACATCAATTCTGTTCCAGAAGTTTATTGATAAGGGTATGACCCTCTTTTATGGAATTATTCTTTTCGGCATCATAGGCAAGACAGTTCTTTTCACAGAATGATTTTCCTGAACCGGGCTCCTTCTCCCTGGAGTCATAGAGCAGGGTCGGGACAGGATCGGAAACATGGGTCCGCAGGGAAAGTGGTGTGAAATGATCCATGGTGACGATGACGCGAAAGTCTTCCTGCAGGCTGCGCAGTTCGTTTATAATCGGACAGACAATACGGGCATCAAAATCCTCGATAGCCTGTATTTTGGCACTGAGGGAGCCTTGGTGGCCCGCCTCGTCGGGGGCCTCAAGGTGGACAAAAACAAAATCATGTTTTTTAAGAGATTGTGTTGCCGCCTGGGCCTTGCCCTCGTAGTTTGTGTCAATATAGCCGGTTGCACCGGGCACATTGATGACATCAAGACCGCCGATGACTCCCAGTCCTTTGAGCAGGTCAACGGCGCTGATCATGGAGCCGCTGATACTGAATCGTTTTGTCAGTGAGGGCGCGTCAATCATTTTCCCTTCTCCCCACAGCCAGATGTGGTTGGCCGGGTTTTTCCCCTCTTTGAGGCGTTTCATATTTACAGGATGGTTTTTGAGAATCTCACCGCAATTGCTGACAAGTTCAGACCAGCCGGGACTGTCGAGATAGCGTTGCCGGAATTCCGTGACATCCTTTTCGATATGGTCATGGGGCGGGACGGTGGTGAAACCGGGGTGTTCTCCTCTGAAAACAAGGAGGTGGCGATAGCTTATTCCCGGTTTGAAATGAAAGCGGTCATCGGTGCACTCCGCTTCCAGACTGGTTATCAACTTATGGGCTTCTTCAGTACTGATATGACCCGCTGAGAAATCGCGCATTGCAGCCTTATCGTCAATCAGATCCAGAGTTACAAGATTGCAGCGGAAGACAATCTCATCCTGTGCAAGCCTTATACCCATGGATGCTGCTTCAAGGGGGGCTCTTCCCGTGTAGAAACGGGCCGGATCATAGCCCATAAGAGTCATGTTGGCCACATCGCTGCCCGGAGGAAAACCCTGCGGAACCGTATTGGTCAGAAAAAACTCTCCTTTTCGGCAGAGTTCATCCATGGCAGGTGTTCGGGCCGCTTCCAGCACTGTTTTTCCGTTGAGCTCGCCGACGGGATAGTCTCCCATTCCGTCACCCACAAGGATAAGGTATTTCATTATCAGCCTATTCGGAGATGAGGAGTCTGATCTTCACCGTGGGTGAAGTGCATACATCGAGTTCATCAATTTCCCTGATTGCCCGTTTGACATTTCCCTCCGTGGCACTGTGGGTCATGAAAACAATATAGACCGGCTCATTGGCGTCATGTTCCTGCTGGACCATGGATTTGATGGAGATGCCGTGTCTGCCGAAAATTGAGGTGATACGGGCGAGAACCCCCGGTTTGTCCAGAGCTGTTACACGGAAATAGTAGGGACAGACCAGTTCATCCATGGGCGTGATGACCGGTTCTTCCATATTGTCCGGGAGGTAGGAAAGGGCCGGAACACGGTTGACGCTGTCCTGCAGAATATTTCTCCCGATGTCGACAACATCGGCAGCTACAGCACTTCCTGTTGGCATCATCCCGGCACCCTGACCATACAGGAGAACATCACCGACGGTATCTCCGTTAAACTGGATGGCGTTGAATGCCCCGCTGATTGTGGACAACATATGGTTATCAGGAACCATCGTGGGGTGGACCCTGGCCTCTACATGCTTCCCGTGGTTTCGGCTGATAGCCAGCAGCTTGATACGGTGCCCCAGGGTTCCGGCAAACTCAATATCGGTCGGTTCGATCTCGCTGATTCCTTCCACGTGAATATCATCAAGGTGGACATGGAGTCCGAAGGCAATAGTCATGAGGATAGCCAGTTTATGCGCTGTATCAATACCTTCCACGTCATAGGTGGGGTCGGCTTCGGCAAAACCGAGTTCCTGGGCCTCCTTCAGAACTTCATCAAAACCCATACCGTCATCGGTCATTTTAGTCAGGATATAGTTCGCGGTGCCGTTCATTATCCCTTTTATATAATTGATTTTGTTGGCTACCAGTCCTTCTTTCAACGCTTTTATGACAGGAATTCCCCCACCCACACTGGCCTCGAATCCGACCTCGACGTTGTTCTGGGCCGCCGCCTTGAATATTTCACGGCCATGAACCGAGAGCAGGGCCTTGTTGGCGGTTACTACGTGCTTGCCTTTGTTGATGGCTTCAAGCAGAAAAGACTTTGCCGGTTCCATACCTCCGATGAGCTCGACAACTATATCGATTGACGGGTCGTTAAAGATGTCCTTTGCGTCCCGGGTAAGGGTAACATTACTGAATTCGTCAGGAAGAAAGTCCAGGGCTATGTCAGCCACAGTCGTGAGGGTAAAGGTGATGCCTGATCGTTGAATGAGTCGTTCCCGCTGGGATAGCAGGGCCTGCGCGAGTCCTTTGCCCACCGTCCCGAAGCCGATGAGACCGATGCGTATTTCTTTCATAGTTTGTATTCTGATCTGAGTTTATCTGTAACCGTTAACAATTCAGAGGTAATAAAATCATGGAGTTGCTACCTCTGCGACCAATTACTTTTGAGTTTGGGCCTGTGTCATAATGACACCTGAATCCTGCAATTGGCAAGTTTACCGGCGATGTATGGTTCAATGGCGCTGAAGTGTAGGATTCAAGTGATATTGAAAGTAATCGCTTTAGCAGTGAAAGTCAAAATCTATGGGGAGATATTTTTATGGCTCGCCAGTGCCTTTTCGGCTATAATACTTGCCCTGAACCCTGCTTTCTGCATACGGGAACAACCCGGAAAGTAACTCCTTACGGGGGCGGCAACTCTATGAATTTAATACTTCTGAACTGTAATTGCTCACGGGTACCCTGGAAAGAGCATTGATGAGTGTTTTTCAGCGGAAATATTTTTGCCGCTGTCTGGTTCACCTGAAATGAGTTAAGTGGTGACGGGACTGTTATGGGCAAAGAATCCGGAGTTGTGGATCGGGTAATTGCATCATGTACTCTTCTGTTACTGTCGTTTTTATAAAGTATTTATATCAAATTGTTTTTAAAGGAGAAAATTATGGGAAAGAACATCCTGTTTTTTGGGCCGAATGGCAGTGGTAAAGGCACCCAGGGTGCAATCGTGCAGAAAAAATTCAATATTCCTCATATTGAATCGGGTGCAATCTTCCGTGAGCATATCGGTGGCGGGACCGAACTCGGGAAAAAGGCAAAAGAGTATATTGACAGGGGAGATCTGGTGCCGGATGATATCACCATTCCCATGATGATTTCCCGGCTGCAGCAGGACGATTGTAAAGATGGCTGGATTCTTGATGGTTTTCCCCGTTCAAAAGACCAGGCGATTACCCTTGCTGAAACTTTGAAAAAAGAGGGGCTTGCCCTGGATTACGTGATTGAGATTGTTCTTGATCGTGAAATTGCCAAAGAGCGAATCATGGGGCGTCGACTCTGTGTGAATGATAATAATCATCCCAATCATATAGCTTTTGAAGCTATCAAACCTGTAGAAAAAGATGGAAAACTTGTTTGCCGTGTATGTGGGGGTGAACTGAAGACCCGTGCTGATGATCAGGATGAAGAGGCCATTAACAAACGTCATGGCATTTATTATGATGAAGAAACAGGAACAATGGCCGCTGTAAATTACTTCAAGCAGGCCGGTGGGCCGAAAGTTATTTCTGTTGATGGTTCTGTTTCCATTCAGGAGGTAACCGAGGCCATAATGAAAGAGCTGTAATTGCATCGTTAAACCTGTCTTCTCCTGCTGTTATCACTTACGGGAGTGACGGTTAACCGGCACAAAGGGCTGTCCCGAACTTCGGGGAAGCCCTTTTTTGCCTTTATCGAGAGAGTTTTACCCAGGGACCCTGAGTCAGTCAGGAATGTATCAATTATGGAAAAGAAGCCAAATGCAACCAGGCCCGGCAAGGTATATCTGGTTGGTGCAGGACCGGGGGATCCCGGTCTTATAACCGTACGTGGAAAAAGACTGCTGGAGCGGGCGGAGGTCGTTTTTTATGATTACCTCGCCAGCAAGAAACTGTTGAATCATGTTCCGGTCTCTGCTGAACGTATATACGTTGGGAAAAAAGGTGGAGTGAAACATACCCACACCCAGGACGAAATCAACCAGATGCTGGTGGACCATGCACAGGCGGGGAAGATCGTTGTCAGGCTGAAGGGTGGGGATCCGTTTATCTTCGGTCGGGGAGGAGAGGAGCTTGAAGTCCTGCACAGGGAGGGAGTCGCTTTCGAAGTTGTGCCCGGAGTTACATCGGCAACAGCGGCCGCCACCTATGCCGGGATTCCCATAACCCATCGTGGATATACGGCCTCTGTCGCTTTTCTGACCGGACATGAGGATCCTACCAAGGAAACATCAAATATTGACTGGGAAAAACTGGCAACGGGAGTGGGTACCCTGGTTGTCTATATGGGGATTAAAAATCTTCCGGTTATCATGGATAATCTTATTCGACATGGACGCGATCCCAAAACTCCCGTGGCCGTTGTCAGGTGGGCTTCCACTCCCGAGCAGCGCTCTGTCGTCGGTACTCTGGAAACGATTACCGATATCGTCAGGGACAGTGGTATAAAACCGCCTTCTCTTATTATTGTTGGAGAAGTGGTTAAACTGCGCGAGAGTATCGACTGGTTCGAGAAACGACCTCTTTTCGGCAAAAAAATCATAGTCACCAGGACTAGAGAACAGGCCAGTGAACTTGTTGCCGGACTTGAAGAATTTGGAGCAGACTGTATTGAGTATTCTACCATTAATATAAAACCGGTAGAATCCTATGAAATACTTGATGACGAACTGGAACGGCTTGATGAATATCATTGGATTCTTTTTACGTCCTTAAACGGAGTCAGGTATTTTTTTGAGCATCTCTATGCAAAGGGTATGGATGCCAGAGACCTGAAAGGTCCTGATATTGCCGCAGTGGGAAAAAGCACGGCCGATCTCCTTCTGCAGTACGGTATAAACGCTGATCTTATACCCAATACCTTTACCGGAGAGGGGCTGGCTGAAAGTCTGCTTGATCAGGGTGTTGAGGGACGGAATATCCTCATTCCCCGTGCCCTGAAAGCCCGCGAAATATTGCCGGAAACATTGCGGGGTGCTGGAGCCCAGGTCATGGTTGCCCCCGTATATCAGAATTGTCCGGCAGTTCAGCCGAAAGAGAGCCTGCGGGCTGATCTGGAAATGGGACGAATCGATATGGTCACCTTTACGAGTTCTTCGACGGTCAGAAATTTTCTTTCCATGGTGGATGCGGAAAGTCAGGATGAGCTGGAAAGGCTTATGGAGGGGGTTGATATTGCGGCCATAGGACCGATAACCGCGAAAACGATTACGGATAATGGATTGCAGGTTACTGTTCAGGCGGAAGAATATACTATTTCGGAGCTGGTCTGGTCCATTGTGGAGTATTATACAAAAGAGTAGGGTTTATTGTTAATGGAGAGTTGCCGTCTGTTGTACGACTTTCGACGGGAAACCTTATCTGGAACAGGGCTTGATGTAATTGGCCACGGGGATAGCAGCTCTATGATTTTATCACCTCTGATGTGTAATTGCTCACAGGTACCGCAGATTTTTGCAGGCTCTTTTGTTCGCCATAACCAACCTATGCGGACAAAAGAGACCGTGAAAAGCTGGGGTGTCTGTGAGCAATTACGGCTTGATGCGTCAGTCGGTGATAAAGGAGAGACTGAAGAACGAAAGGAAAAAGCCCTTTTCTGCAGACCATGCGGATATGGTATTACCGGAAAGAGAGAGGCAATAGAAGTCAATGGAGCCCATGAACACACTTTTTTTAATCCTGCCGGGGTGGTTTTTCATTTAGGTTGTTTTCGTATTGCCCCGGGATGTGTACAGGCTGGACCGGCAACCAGTGAATTCACTTGGTTTAAAGGATATATCTGGCGTTTTGCCCTCTGCGGGAATTGCGGGGTCCATCTCGGCTGGCAGTATCAGCAGGATGAATCGAGGTTTTTCGGCCTGATTCTGGCTCTCCTGCGGGAATGAGACAGGTGAAAGAAGTGAACAGCAATTCCTGATTACCCATGAAACTCAGCTGGTTTGGAGATGTACCTGCTTTCTCAGGTTGATCTGCCTGTGAGGAATTACAACTCAGAGGCCATAAAATCATGGAGTTGCTGTTTTTGCGAGTAGTTACCCTTTATCTCTTTGAAGTTCCTGGTGAATTATTTTACCGAGCAATTCCAGTTTATACGGTTTCTTTATATACCGTCCTGCTCCAAGGCGCTGTGCCTGCTTCACCCGGTCTGTTTCCGAAAAACCACTGGCGATTATTGCTTTCTGGCGGGGATTGAATTTAACGATATTTTCGTATGTTTCCAGGCCGTCCATACCGTTGTCCATGATCATGTCCAGCATGACAAGATCTGCAGTATCGTTTTCCAGATAGGAAACAGCCTCTTCACCACTGGCAACTGAAATAACCGTATAATTTAATCGTTTAAGAATGGCACAGGCAATTCGACGCTGGTAATCAATGTCGTCAACCACAAGGATTTTCTCCCCGTTTCCTTTGAAATCTTCTACTTCTCCAGGGATTCCTCTCTTTTCAATATGCTCTCTGCAGATGGGAATATAAACATCAATTATTGTCCCTTTATTTTTATCGCTGATAATGTCTATGTATCCCTTGTGATCCTCAATAGTTCCCCAGACAACGGTAAGTCCAAGACCCGTTCCGCTTCTGCCCATGACTTTTTTCGTATAAAACGGTTCAAAAATCCTTCTCAGATCTTCCGGATTAATTCCTTCTCCCCTGTCAATGACACTGAGGACCGAGTATTCCCCCGGGGCAATTGACTGGTATCCTTCCAGGGTTTTGTCCAGGCAGCGACTGGATGTCCTGAGTAGAATTTCTCCACCCCTGACCTGTGCTTCCGCCGCATTGGAGACAAGATTCATAATGACCTTTTTCAAGGGAGTGGGGGAGCCTTTGATATTGGGCAGGTTCTCTTCGAGGATAAGTTTTACTTCTATTTCAGGGTGATAGCTGATCATTTTCCTGTATTCAGGGGAGGAGACGTACTCTTCTACCAGGGTATTGAGATTCAATACCTGGGTGGAAAAAACACCGCGACGTGTCAAGGTCAGCAGGTCATTTACAATTTCTGCAGCTTTTATCCCTGAATCCCGTATGGTTTCAATTCGTTCACGCAGGGGAGAGTCCTGATCAATATCAAGCAGGATAAGATCGGGATAGCTGACGATCCCCGAGAGCACATTGTTGAGATCATGGGCAACTCCACCGGCGAGGAGACCAAGGGATTCCATTTTTTTGGATCGTTCCAGCTTTTCCTGCAGCTCTTCCCTTTCCAGCTGGGCAATACGCCTTTCAGTGATGTTCCTGGCCACCCACATGGTTCCGGTAAACCCGGAAATATCATCAAAGAGAAAAGAGATTGTTACTTCACACCAGATTGTGGAACCGTTCCTGTGTTTAATTTCAAGTTCCAGGATGGCGGGCTGTGGTGGACTGCTGTCTTTTCTTTCTGAAACATTGATCTCTTCAATAAACTGCTGGAGGACAGTGCAGGATGCCTCCACAAGAATCTTGTCCATTTCCGATCCAATCAGCTCTTCAGGCTTCCATCCGTACATTTTTTCTGCCACCGGGCTGACATACGAATATTGGAAATCCGTGTTCAATGTCCAGATCACATCTTCAATATTTTCAGCTAGAAATCGATATTTTTCCTCACTTTTCCTTAAGGCTTCTTCAGCATGGATCCGTTCTTCAATCTGCTTTTTCAGGATCGAGTTGGAGCGGGTCAACTCATTGGTCCGTTCATTGACCATATGTTCGAGTTTGACCTTTTCCCCGACTATCCTGCTGTATAACAGAACCGCCAGAAGAATCATCTGGAAAAAAATGAATACAAACAGGTGGGTGTATAATGTCTCAGGGATCCAGACGGCTTCTATCCAGCCGATAATATTGTTGTTATATATTATCTTCGAAACCAGGATAACTCTGGAGGTGAGATGAATTCTGATGAGAATCGACTCGAGTGGAGTCGGAAAAGAGGTTGAAATTTCCTGAAAAAGTTCACCGTTATGGCTGATTACCGCAAGTTTTTCATAGTGATTTGAGTCGGCGGCAAGCTTGAGATATTCAATGGCACCATTAAAGTTGAAATTCCATAAATCATCGGCAATGATGCGGGCGTGCTGGTCGAGTTTTTCCTGGGCCTGTTCAGAGACATATTTTTCATATGACAGGGTAAAGACGCAGAACAGTATTGTCAGCAGTCCCATGGCCCATATCGGCAGTTTTGTGTGGTGTCCTGCAATATTCATGGTGAATTGCTCTGGATGTTGACAAAATGCCGAATTGCGTTGTTCAGTTGTCTGATTGTGCCATCCTCAACCTGTTTAGAACACAGGAGATAAAAAGAATTACCCGGCGGATTGTCGCTGAGGGTGATTAATCTGAATTTTTCACTGTTCAGCCCGGAGAACAGGAGGAGATCCTGGGCCTCTTCCTGGGACATGAAGCAGTAATCTGCCCGGTGTGTCTCAATCATCTTCAGCATGCTGCGGTTATCTGCAGTGGTATAAACCGTCCAGGGGGTGAGATCTTCCAGGCGTCTTGTTATCTTTCGGCCGTAAGGATGGCCGACTTTGATGAGCAGGCGGATTTTTGATTCAGAGAGAAGACTGTCAACCGTTTCCACGTCGTGAAGATATGGAATGTCAGCTCTTGCAATGGCAACGAACGGTTTATTTTTGTATATAGGCAGTGTGTATTTCCCGAATATTTCACCCTCGGCAGTTTTAAACCATCCCGCCCCGCATGCCCTGACCGTGTTCTTTTTGATGAGAATCATCTGCTGTTTGAGCGGCATTCTTTCCCAGACGAAGTTCATGCCGATTTTTTCAAACAGCATGGTGACCGGAGTAGCAATCAGTCCACGTGTGCCATCTTTGGAAGTGATGGTGTATGGTCGTTTTTCCTGAAAAAAAATGACCATTTTCCCGGCTGCCTGTGGATTGGAATCATTGTTCTCCTGTTCTTCCACAAAAGGCGCGGTAACTTCATGAACAGCCGAGCGAAAGAACAGTGTCATGAGTACCGCACTGGAGCAGAGGAGGATAAAGAAGAATTCTCTGGGGTTGTTATTTTTCACTGCAATCGCATCCGGTCAGCAGAAACAGGGGAGACGAAACAGATTTCTCACTCGAGAGATGTTTCGTGTAATCGTCGATCGGGAATTACTTTCCTGTTACTATTATACGTAACAAAAAAAAAATGACCAACTTCCATTTATTTTTTCAGCAAAGAGTTTGCCTGAAAGTGAGGGAAAGCAAAAAAAGATCAGCTTGCTTTGATCAGATCAAGGAGATCATCCGATTTCATTTTGGCGCTGATATCACTGCCTTCGAGGAGGCTTCCGGCCAGATCCCGTTTTTCCTGGTGAAGTTTGACTATTTTTTCTTCAATGGAATCCTTGCAGACCAGTCTATAAATGGTCACGGGACGGGTCTGCCCGATTCTGTGGGCCCGGTCGGAGGCCTGGTCTTCGACCGCTGGATTCCACCAGGGATCCATATGGATGACATAGTCGGCGGCGGTCAGATTGAGACCGAGGCCTCCGGCCTTCAGACTGATGAGAAAAAGATCACCCTGGCCGGATTGAAAGGTCTCCACCCGTTCCTTGCGCTTTTTTGAACTGGTACTGCCGTCGAGATACTGGTAATAAATTCCCTGTTCATCGAGATATTCCCTGATGATTCGGAGATGACCGATGAACTGACTGAAAACCAGGGCCTTGTGATTTCCGCCGATGAGTTCCTCCACCAGTGAAGCGAAAACTTTCAGTTTTGAACTTTCTATACTGGTGTCATTGTCCAGGAGACGGGGGTTGCAGCATGCCTGTCTCAGTTTCATGATTTCAGTAAGAATCTGGATATGTCGTCCTTTCCTGTTTCTGCTGTTTTCCAGCAGGTCAATGGCATTCTGTCGAAGTGCCTCGTAAAAATGCGCCTCTTCGGGGCTCATTTTCACATCAAGGGTGATTTCTGTTCTCGAGGGCAGTTCCTCCAGTACCTGGGATTTTATCCTGCGAAGAATAAAGGGGCGGATCAGTTTTTTCAGTTTCAGTTTGGCATCCCTGTCCTGGTAGCGTTCTATGGGTATGGCAAAACGTTCGTTGAAACTGTTCAGGCTTCCCAGGAGGCCGGGATTAATAAAGTGGAAGAGGTTCCAGAGTTCTCCAAGATGGTTTTCTATTGGGGTCCCTGTTGTGATAATTTTGAATTCTGCCTGGAGGGACATGGCAGCTTTGGAACGTTTTGTTGCGGCATTTTTTATGGCCTGGGCTTCATCCAGGATGACCGTCTGCCATTTAACCGAAGAGAGCAGTTCACTCTCCTGCTGCAGCAAAGTGTAAGTGGTAATCAGCAAATCAAATTTACCGAGATTTCTGACCGTTTCCTTTCGATCTTTTCCGGTAAACAGTTTTATATTGATGGTCGGGGTGAATCGGGTCACCTCCGACTGCCAGTTGGTGGATACGGAGGTGGGGGCAACTACCAGTGACGGGCCGTTTGCGGCAAGTTTAAGAATAATTGCCAGCGACTGCAGAGTCTTTCCCAGGCCCATATCGTCTGCAAGACAGCCGCCTACTCCCCAGTGGGCCAGCCTTGCCAGCCAGTTAAAGCCTTCCCGCTGGTAATCCCGCAGTTCCGCCTGCAGGGTGGAGGGCAGTTCCGGAGTGAAGTTCTGTGCAGCCTGTATTCTTTCAATCTGTTTTTTCCAGCCATCATCGGCGTCGGTTACTGCCTGCGCTGCCAGCTTTTCAAGGGGCATCGCCGCCAGAGGATGGATGAGAATCTCACTGGAATCATCATCCATGCTGTCTGCGAAGATATTCATATCTTCTAGGCGTTTCTTGAATTCCTGGGTCAGGGCGATGAATTGCCCCGGTGCGATTTCCACAAATCTTCCAGGGGCGTCCTTGACCTTCGCCAGCAACTCTTTGAGTTCGATGACCTGGCCCTGGTCAAGAGTCAGGTTGCCACTCATGGCAAACCAGTTCTGTCGGTTAGTGCGGATTTTCAGATTAAGATTTTCCAGGGATGCTTTATGGGTGATGGTGAGTTTTTCCCCCTCCGGCCATTCGATAACAACCTTGTCCCGGATGGCCTGCAGCTCAGTCAGGGCCTGGAGGCAGTCGTCCGGGTCCTGAAGGTGCCATTCCCGGTCATTTTCCTGCTCCATGTCAATGGCAAGATCAAGAATGGGACAGAGTTCTTCAACATCTCTGGCTCTTTCCTCTTCCAGGGCCAGATTTCTTTTGGTCTGCAGTCGTTTTCCCTTGACTTCGGCCATGATGTTTTCCACCCCCTGGCCCGGCTTGAGATAGTGGCCTCCCTCGATAAAGGGTTTGACAAACATCTCCAGGCGAAATCCGGTGCCATAGGGGATAAGATGCATATAGATGGTGGAGTCGGCTTCCACATAGGTGATGTTGGAGGACCGGTTGCTTGCCTTGTCTGCAGCAATTGCTGAATGAACTGTCATAAAGGAGGAAATATTGCCGATGGCGGTGAGTACCTGTTCGCTGGCCGACAGGGGAACAGTCATGCCGTCTTTTCCTGTTATCTGGGCGATTCTGCGATGGTTTTCGTTGATGGTGATGATTTTGACCCGTGTGGGTGTTTCCCGGAAATAACTGATATTGTCGGTGGAGACAGGCTGGGAAAAACGGATATGGAGAAATTCTCCCCGTTCTTCCACCAGAAGTTCAGGCTCTCCGGCAACGAACTCGACCGGTGTCGAAGGGGATTCTGCGAGAAAAAGCAGGGGGTGCCCGATCATGGCAACCAGGGCTCGGTCCATGTCGAAAAAATAACTGGTGCTGTGGGTTTCGTTATTGTGGACTTTTTTGATTGCCGCACATATTTTCCTGTCCTGGGGGGAGAGGTAGGTCAGTTTGCTGGTCTGGTAGAGTCTGGAAAGAGAAATGGGCCTCCCCTTGGTCCATTCTCCCCCCGGTGCCAGTTTCTGTTCCCGTGGACCAATGGTGATTCGTGTTCCTTCAAAGGAGATAGTCCAGACCAGACGTATGGATTGCTGGGGGTTGTCTATGTCCTGTGATGTCGCATAGATAAGCGCCTGAAGACTGCGTTTCCACGGTTCTTCCGGCTCCAGAATTGACAGGAGGGAGAGGATTTTCGATTTTTCTCGCAGGCGAGATGTTATGGCAAGATATTCACTGTTGTCATGGCTGACAGTGGCCAGAATGTCACCCAGTATGATGGTGAAGAAATCATAGCTCCCTGTTCTGGCATGGTTGAAGAAATTGAGAATCGCTCTTTCCAGTTCCGGAGAGAGTGAACTGTTCAGCCAGTATTGACAGAGACCGGCAAAAACGACAGTCAATGCGTTTCTGTCTTTTCCTTCAGGCAGGATTATTTCGGTGCCCTGCATGCCTTTCGAGATTTGGGAATTGACAACGGTTGCCAGGTAATTGTAGGCGTCGTTTTCCTTTGCCGTACGAAACAGAGAGAGGGCGATACCTATCTGATTGGCGATTGCCGGGAAATCCTTTTCCTGTTCTGAGAGCAGTGCCAGAATATAGAAGAGACCAGTTGGGCCGAAAAATGCCACATTTTCGTCAGAGCTGTATTTTTTCAGGAAACGCAAGTCCTCCTGAAAAGAAGCGATGGCCTCTGTGTTACTGCCAGTGAGGAAGTTAAGAGAGCCGAGAGCACCGGTTCCCTGGAATGAATTTCTGTGGGTAAGTACGAGGTCTTTCGCCTCGGAAAACCGTCCCCTGAAAAGAAGTTCGATAAAAAGCAGTCTTTTAAAAGGAAGACATTCATCACTGCCAAGTGATGAAAATTCGTTTTCATCCGCCAGAAATGCGAGTATCTCCGGGTAGTCGGAGAGGGTTTCGTGGCCGTATTGGAGAACATCACTGAGCAGGTAGAACTGAAAAGAGGTGGGGAGCCCCCGGAACCAGTCGGCATCGAAGGGGGCTGTCATAACCTGGACAGTTGGCGGGGGAGCATCAACCAGCTCCCGACACTGGTTTTCCAGAAATTCCTGGGCATCATCTATCAGGTTGAACTGTTGAGTATAGATGCCGATGCGCATTTCGCGCATGGCCCGCCAGCATCGGGTTGTCCATTTACCGTAATAATAGGAAACAGGCGCTTCATCCTGAATTGCTTTCGCGTAAAGGGAGAATGTACCTTCTTTTACTGCAAGTTTACTTAAAATTTCAGTGATATCGGGGGAACACTGTCGTTTTGCAGTGAGCAGGCCCATCTGTTCAAATTTTGTCAGATAGTGGTTGAGATTGGCAACTGTCGGTCTGTTGCCCCTGGGATTTCTTAATTCAAGTTTTCGCAGGCAGTTGACAATAAGTGTTGAATGAGCAGGTTCATAGACAATAGAGAGAAACTGCATCAGGGCCTGTTCGAATGGAGAAAGCTTTTTATATTGCTCAAGAGAGCCTTTGATTTGCATGGTTGCTGTAATAGTTGCAGAAGAAAAATTCTGTATGCGTATCCCTGAGGTTTCAGGCCACCCACGAAAGACAGCCTTTCATGGTGCCCGGAATCCGTTATGGATCCAGGGTAATTGGCAAGGCGAAATATCAACCTGCCATTATATCATTCTCCGGCCTGTAAGAGAACCAAAAACTGGGAAAAATCGATATCAATATTGATTCGGAAAATCGGCATTCCACTCCTGCACTTCAGAAAATGAAGAAATTGATTAACGTTTTATTTCAATATGTTATTGTGTAATTGTCAAGGTAAGTTATCCACTTTTGGGGTGAATATGTATTTTAACGTTTTTTTAACATAACAAGGTGACAATTGAATTGAACGTGGTAGCCTGAATGTGAAGTGCCTGTCCAGAAATGGTCTTTTGTCAGATCTTTGCTTTGCTGATAATTTTATCCTTGGAATATCAATGGGATGCCTGTGGTAAAATTTTCAGTGCGCTTTGATATTGAGCAAAAAACCCCATTTCTGGATGGAGACTGACTTGTCTTGCCGGTGTCATCGGGATTTTTGAATGTCGGAGAAACCGGATTATGCCATGGAGGAGGATAATGACTGTTTTCGGATATGTGTTCCTTGCTGCTGACGGGCAGGAGCTGGTGTCCCTGGAGCAACAGCGGGAGCAGTTGAAAAAATGCGCAGAAAGGTTGGGGGGGGGACTTGATGACCTGTACGTTGAAAAAGGTGTATCTATAAAGTCCCCGTTCAAAAAAAGAGTTGTGGGTAAAGCGCTTTTTCAGCATGTTCAGGCAGGTGATACTATTCTGGTTCTGCAATGCCGTTGGGTGCTTGGGGGAGGTGCGAAAGAATCGGCAAAACTGGTCCGTATGCTGAGAAAAGCAGGCGTTTCTCTTTACTGCGCTGATCTTGAAACAAGTATTACCCTTGATGAAAAACGCAGGCTCGCGGTTTATCAGGGTGGGGCCGCATTACTGGGAAAACTTCTTCAGGCCATGGCTTCCTGTGAAGCCAGTGAGCATGGAAAAGCAATACGGGCAACGAAACAGCTCAGGAAAGAGCAGGGAAAATATTTAGGGGGGCCGGTGCCTTTTGGTTGGAAGGTGGGCAGCAGAGGATTTCTAGTCAAGAATCCCGAACAGCAGAAAATTATACGAATTATTCAGACCATGCGAAAAAACAGGTGGTCCTACAGGGATATTTCAAAAGAACTGAAAACAAAGTTTGATGTCAGGCTTTCCCATGAGGGGGTTCGCAGGGTGCTGAAATCAAGTGAAAAAAAGAAAGAATAAAACGTCACCCGCAGTCATCCCGGCTTTTCACAGCCGCTCTTGTCCGCGCAGAGAGGTAAAAACGAACAAAAGAGCCTGAAAAAATCCGTGGCAGGTGAGCAATTTCTGTACGGACACTTGTTTTATTATTTTTCCGGCTACAGGCTTTTATGTTTGGTGATTTTTGCTGTTTTTTCCTGATGCATGAGCCAGGCAGAGAGCAGTTGCTGCTGCTTGAAACGCAGAAGGTCATTTTTCAGTTTTGCAACTTCCTCTGATGCTTCTGTCATTTCCGGGACTTTGCTGTCAAGATAGCGGAAGACGTACAACTCATTGTTCACTTTTTCCGGTTTTTCAGGCAGTGGTGACGACGGGGACAATAGAAATACTTTGGCGAGAAGCTCGCCAGGAAAATCACTCTCTCCATTTCTTTCCCTCTTGCTGAGAAATCCAGACTGCAGAAGTTCAAGCCCGTGTTCCGGGGCAACAACTGCAAAATCTTTTCCTGCACGGAGCTGGGCAAGAATTTCTGCTGCACTCTTTTCGGCCAGTTCCATGCTTTTTTCACGTTTATAATCGGCAAGTACACGTTCTCTTACCTCTTGAAAAGATGGAACTTCCGGCTTTTTCAAGTCTTCAGCGAAAAAGATTCCATAACCGGACTGCCCTTTGATGAGGGAACTCAGTTCTCCGCGGTTCAGTTCAAAGCACCTGGAGAGGAATTGAGGATCATCAGCAAGAATCCGGGGAGGGTTCGAACGGGTAAAAAAGTCTGTTTCGATGACCTTCGTGTCGGGATGTTTTTCTGTGTATTGTTTCAAACTGCCGGCACTGATTATGCCTTCATAGGCGTTGTTGGCAACCTGAAACGCGATTTCTTCCGCTTTTTTCCGCTGCAGAAGCCGAACTATTTTTTCTTTCACCTCCGCAAGCGGTTTGACAGATGCCGGTTTGACTTCTTCAAGTTTGATAATATGATAGCCGTATCGGGTTGTTATGACATCACTGATATCTCCGGGTTGCATGGCAAATACCGCTGCATCAAAAGGAGTGACCATGCTGCCTTTTTCAAAGAATCCGAGATCTCCTCCACTCTCCCTGCTCGGACCTTCCGAATATTCTTTTGCCAGCTCGGCAAAATCTCTACCGCCTCTGGCCAGTTTAAGAACCTCGGCGGCTGTTTTTTCCTTTTCTTTCCTGAGCATTTCCGCATCATCTTTTTCGACTTTGAAAAGGATATGCCGGGCATGACGCTGTTCCTTAACGGTAAACAGTTTTTTGTTGCTGTTGTAGTATGATTTAATTTCCACGGGATCAATTTCAATTTTTTTCCCGACTGCATCATAAGTGAATGCAAGGTATTTAAGTTTGAGTTGTGGTTCGGTTTTATAATTATCCTTTACTTTCTGAAACCAGTCGGTCAGGATTTTATCATTTATTTCGACCTGGTCTGAAAACAGTGATGGTGATATTTTTACGTAATCAAGGGCGATTTTTTCATTTATCTGGTTGAAAAGGTCCCTGATTTCGTAGTCTGTGGCCACAGTTGCAAAACTGCTGATTTTTCGGGTAGCCGTTTCCGCCAGTCGGTCATGTTGCATGGAGGCCTCAAATTTGGTGGGGGCCAATCTGTTCTGCGCCAGAATTGCCTTGTAGCGTTCAATGCTGAAGACGCCGTTTTCCTGAAACTGAACCATGTTCTGGATGACTTTCCTGATTTCCTCCTTGCTGACGACTATTCCCATTTCTACAGCACCCTGTCTGAGAAGAGCAGCCTGAACAAGCTGATTTATTGCCTGTTGTTTTACACCAAGAGTTTCCACCAGTCCTTTGGGAACATTGCCTCCGAACTGGTCGCTCAATCTCTGGTATACACGGTCGTAGGCCTGTTGAAACTGTTCGAAAGAAATTTCCTCGCCATTGACAACAAGGGCAGCCTGTCGGCTTCCCATCATATTGGTTCCCACTCCCCAGAAGATAAAAACCAGAGCAATAATAACAACGATAATTTGAATAAATGTGGATTGTGCTTTATCTCGGAGTAATTGCAGCATAAATAGACTCTGTTATTTTATGGTGATTGTAGGGTGTATCTGTTTGCAAATGGCAGTTGCGCACGGGGGCGGCTACCGTATAATTTTATTACCTCTGAACTGTAACTGTTTACAGGTTCCATATGTTCTGACAGGCTCCCCTGTCCGATAAATCTCACCTGATACGGCCAGAAGAGACCATGGAAAGCAGGAGCACCTGCGACTGATTACGTTCGATTTACTCTTTCTTGTTATCCTGTGCAAGTAATTTCCTGTGATACTGGTTTTAATCATTTTTTATTTTCTGAAGTTCAGAATTGAGTAAGAATACATTTGGATATGTGGA
>NZ_JBPLBA010000015.1:0-2941 GCF_054039375.1 Desulfomarina sp.
GTGATCCAGTGCAGTTTGTCTCTGGGGATTGTAAGTTTCAGCCAGTATTCATCGCTCCCCACCAGCCTGGCCAGTGGAAGGGATTTTGAAACTGAAGCACCAATATTGGTTGATACTGAGGAGATAATTCCGTTGAACGGGGCCTTTATCCGGGTTCGTTTCAGGTCCAGTTCTGCCCTGGCCAGCTTTGCTCTGGCACTTTTAAGCCTGGCCCTCCGGTTTTCGAGTTGCGGCTTTCTCAACATGAGCAGCTTTTCACTCTCCGTCGCCTCTTCATTCAGGATTTCAAATTCTTTCCGGGCAATGAGCTGGTTTCCCATCTCCAGAGCAAGATCATTTTCAGCTTTTGCAACATTACTTTTCTGTTCCTGGATTTGCAGAAGGTAGTCCGCAGAATCGAGAACCAGCAGTTCATCCCCTTTTTTCACATGTCCCCCGGGCACAAAAGATGGCGAGATTTTAACAACTTCTCCACCAACCCGGGCAGAGATGTCTATTTCCCTGGCCGGAACAACTGTTCCCATGGCATGGATAATAACGCGGTAAGGGATGTAATGCGCCGTTTTAACTTCAACAGGGTGCGGATGTGACAGTCTTTGTTTCGGTTTTATTCGGGGGGCAGTGTTGAGAAAATGTACTGCAGTAATACTGCCGCCGGCAAGAACAAGAATACAGAAAAAAGTCTGCAGTAAAAGAGGTATGATTCTGCGTTGATTTCCCATTTTCTGAAATGCAGTTAGAGGTTGTGTTCCAGGGGATGGCCGCCTAGAGCTCTATACAGGCCGATTCTGTATTCAATCTGCAGGTGCCTGGCTTTGAGCAGGTTGCGCTGTAATTTCTGGTGGAACAGCAGGGCCTGAAGGACACGCTGGTAGTCTTCCACCCCCTGTCTGTAGCGAATGGCAACATGATTGACAGTATTTTCTGCAAAATCAAGCTGCCTTTCCAGACTGTCGATGATTTTTTTCTGTTCTTTTTCCCTTGCAAGACTGTCTTCCACTTCAAGGATCGCCTGAAGAATCGTCTGGCCGTATTGATAGTATTGTTCTCTGGCAAGTGCCTTCTGTCTGTTGACTTCTTCTTTTCTCAGGCCTCCATCGAGCAGGGGGGCTGTGAGATTGGCCAGGAGATTTGTGAACCAGTTGTCGAAAAGCTGGCTTGCCCGTTCAGCCGTACTGGAGAGTTCTGCGGATATACTTAACCTGGGCAGTTGGTTGGCGATGGCGGATGCGACTCTTTTATCGGCTGCCTTGAGCCGCAGGGATTCCTTCTCAATGTCGGGGCGTCTGGTGAGTAGCTCTCCGGGGATCCCGGTCCGGGGAAGAGGTGGAAGGTGCGGCAGGTCCGCTCCGGGGGTGAAATGAAATTTTCCGGGAATTTCCCCAAGGAGCAGGGAGAGCTGATGTTCGAGAAGCGCAAGAGTCTGTCGCATTATCGCACGCTCTTCAATAATGCTTTCAACCAGTTGACGTTGTTGCAGCATATCAGGGGCCCCTGCCAGTCCAGCACGGAAGCGGGTGGTGATAAGGTCCAGTACGCGGGAATTGGTTTTATATTGTTTCTGCAGAAGTTGAAGCTGCATGGTCGTTTCAACCAGGTTGTACCAGGTTTTTACCACCTCCGCGGCAAGAGATACTGCGGCGGTCTGCAGGTCAGCCAGGGAGGCTTCGGCTTCGAAAGCTGCAGCATCTCTGGCCGCAGCCAGCCGGCCCCAGAGATCCACCTCATAGGATGCTGCGAGGCTGAAATGAAATGAGTCGGCTGAATTGTCTCTGGTATAATCGTGTTTTGTTCCGGCCTTTCCCTGGGCGTCCAAAGAGGGTATGAGCCGGGCCCCGGCCTGCCGGGCAGCGGATTTTGCGGCTGAAAGACGGTTTCTGGCAACATGAAGAGAGAAATTATTGGAAAATGCCAGGTTGATGAGGTTGTTCAGTCCGGAATCATGGAACGAGAGCCACCAGCCGGTTTTTACAGCTTCCTGTCCGGTCATGGTAAATGAAGGGGGCAGGTTGAAGGGAGGATCCGAATGGGTGGATTGATCCTGAACGCAGGAGAGACAACAGGCAATGAGCAGGAAAGAACAGAGAAAACGGTGCGGAAAACGGAGAGGGTATTGTGCCATAGTTGATCGGTCAACCCTGGAATATAAAAAATTTCCTGACTACGTAATTGATCATCACGGCCGTGATGATATTGGAGCAGAAGGCATAGGTGGTCAGTACTCCGAAGCGTTTTATGAGTATGCCCATGAGCATGGTTCCGAGGAAAACACTGATGCCCGAAACAGCATAAAAGAGGAGAATTTCAATTATTATGGGATAGCGCCCCCCCTGAAAGACCCAGAGAACATTGGTTACATAGGCTACCATGTTGGCAATGAGAAATCCCAGGAAATTTCCGATCATGGAGTTTCTTGCCCTGGTTGCGTCATTGACTTTGTGGATGGAGAGTTTGAAAAAGCGCACCGCATGATCTTTTTCTTCCAGTGAAGGGAAAATTTTCCAGGCGATAAGGTGAAAAAAGACAATATGAGTCAGGGTGGCAAGCCCTCCAGCAATCCCGTATTTGATAAACTGGATAATAGCTGTGGAATCTATATTCATTTGAGCTGCATGATAATAATTTCCGGTATCCGTCATGAATTCCGGGTTGGAAAAACTATTGTGTATCAGTAACTACTCACAGAGGTAGCAATTATATGATTTTATTACTTCTGAACTGTAATTGCTCACAGGTGCCGCAGATTTTTGCAGGCTCTTTTGTTCGCTATAGCCTACCTGTGCGGACAAAAGAGACCATGAAAAGCTGGGGTGCCTGTGAGTAATTACGTGTATCATTAAGTTAACGACTTTGGACATCTATACCAGATCCTGGGGTGAAAAACCACTTTCGTTCCCGGCCGATAGTGCATGTCCGGAAAATTATTCCTCAATCATTTCAG
>NZ_JBPLBA010000016.1:0-30346 GCF_054039375.1 Desulfomarina sp.
CCCCTGTGAGGAGTTAGTGAAACAGTGTTTTCTGTTATTCGATCAGACTGGTTGATTCTGCCGACGGTTGATTTAATAATACACGGAATTCCCTTTATTCATTGAGTGTCACACAAAAATAAAAGTATTTTCAGGTAAAATGTGTTATATTTAAACGCTGTTGTATTGATGGTAAAGAATGTTTCCTGCAACCTATGGGTAATATAAACAGTAAAAAGCTGTTTTGATTATACAAAATATTCCAAATCCGTATTTTTCCGTTGGTTTTTGTGAAAAAATTCAATCTGTCGATGTTTTACGGCAGTTGGAATTTTCTTTGCTCGCAATCCAGAGAGCATGCATGGTTGAGATTTAAGATTCAGCCGATTTTGTAAAAAGAGTCTTGGCCCGTATTTCTTATGAACATTAAGTTACTTTTCCTGGACAGGATGTCATTGAGCAAGTTCAGGCGTATTTGTCCTGTGGAAAAATTTTCAATATGTTCATTGGTGGTCGGTCCTGTCCTCGTCATCTTCACCAGTATTCTGGCAACAAACAGAACAGACTATGGTTTACTGCCGAAAAACTTGAAGGTGCGAAGAATGGGCCGGCAGGAAATCCGGGTTGGGGGTTTTAACTGTTCTGCCTTATTATAGGTGCCTTGGAACAAGGAGATATGAGTGTTTGCTGAAGGTGATATGGCTGTCTATCCAGCCCATGGTGTTGGTGTTATAAAGTCTGTAGAAACACAGACTATTGCGGGTATCAATCAATCATTTTATGTCCTGGAGATTCTGGATAACAGAATGAGAATAATGATACCGACAGAAAGCAGTGAAAGTGTAGGTCTTCGGGCCATAGTCAATAAAAATGAAGTAAGTGGTGTGCTTGACATACTTGCTGACAGAACTGTTGAACTTGGTTCGCAGACATGGAATCGGCGTTATCGAGATTATATGGAGAAAATCAAGACCGGTTCTGTTCATGAAGTTGCTGCAGTTCTTCGTGATCTTTTTCTCCTCAGTGTGGATAAAGATCTTTCTTATGGTGAGAGAAAAATGCTGGATACAGCCAAAAGTCTCCTGGTGAAGGAATTGTCTCTGGCCCAGAATACTGAAGAATCCGCTGTCAGCAAAACCATAGATTCCATCTTTTCGTAGATTCCTGCGCTAATCCTGAATCCGTGAGTGTTCTCTGGTTATGCAAAATTATACCTGATCACCCATGAAATTCAGCCTGATTGGAGATGTGATTGCTTTATCAGGCCAGCCTGCGGTGAAAATCACGGGAAATCTCAATTGACAGGGAATTTGATTGAAAAAATGTCAGTTCAGGTTTTTAAAATCGGTAAAATGTGATTTTAGAATACGTTTGATAAAACCCCCAGGCTCACAAGTTGCAGGGTAATTGCTCACAGGCGCTGCAACTTTTCACGGTCTCTTTTGTCTGCACAGGTAGGCTACAGCAAGCAAAAGAGCCGGCAAAAATCTGCGGCACCTGTGACCAGTTACGTTGCGGGCTGAGTTTTGTACGTAATCAAAATTAAATTTGCCCATCTTGATGCCCCCTGGAAAAACCAGGCGGAAATTCCAGTATTACGGTAAAACGACAGATGGCGCCTTCCATGGCAGCTATAACGTATCCTCTCAATGGAAGATAAAAATCTTTCCCGGTTCTCCGATGATTCCTTTCTTTTCAAAATAAGCAATCGGGAAACAGGACTTCGCCTCGACCAGTTTCTTTCCAGCCAACTGCAAACCGTGTCCAGAACCCGAATATCCACTTCAATCCGAAGCGGGTTGATCACTGTTGATAACAGGGCACAGAAAGCGAGTTACCGTCTCAAGGCAGGGGAGACTGTTGCCGGAACATTTATTAAACCTCCTGCACTGGAAGTTTTGCCGGAGAAGATTGATTTTACCGTTCTTTTTGAAGACAGTAGCTTGATCATTCTCTCCAAACCCCCCGGTATTGTCGTTCATCCTGGAAGTGGTAATTATACAGGGACCCTTGTGAACGGGCTGGTTCATTACTGCAGGTCAATAACAGCTGTGGGGGACAGTCTTCGTCCCGGAATTGTTCACAGGCTTGATAAGGATACATCCGGTATTATGGTAGCGGCAAAAACTGAGCCTGTCCAAATGATGTTGATGGATACCTTTAAAAACCGCAAGGTGAAAAAAAGCTATCTGGCACTTCTTCACGGTCTCATGAGAGACAGAAAAGGTCGGATCTCAGCCCCCATCGGACGACATCCCGTAAATAGAAAGAAGATGACAGTTCTGCCAGGCAGGGGGCGTCATGCTGCCAGCAGCTGGGAAGTGATTGCCGAATCGGACAATCGGTTCTCTCTGGTTAAGATTGTTATTGAAACCGGAAGAACACATCAGATACGTGTACACATGGCTCATCTCGGTCATCCTGTTGTGGGGGACTGTGTTTATGGCAGCAATAGAAAAAACAGCTGTTTTCCACGTCAGTTGCTCCACGCCCATCGTCTGGTTCTACAACATCCTGTGAAAAAAACAATGCTGGACATGACTGCACCCCTTTGGCCGGATTTTGTGCAAGTGCTCAAGGAGCTGGGGATGGATGAATCCTTGAAGCAATGACGGTTTCATGCTGGTTTTTTTGATATCTGAATCCTGCATTTCAGAAAATGAAAAAGAGTCTCTGTAAAAATCTGTGGCAGGTGGACCCTTGCATTGAATGTTGACGGATTCAGTGGAGGCAGGAGAAAATACTGTGAAAATTGCTGTTACCGGAGGCCTGGGGAGTGGGAAAAGTACAGTCAGCAACCTGTTGGCCGCAGGGCTATGCTGCGAGCTGGTGAATACAGATGAAATTTGTCGACAGCAGTTGCTTCCGGAAGAAAAAGGATATGCCAGGCTACTCGATTGTTTTGGCAGGGAGTTTCTTGCCGCAGACGGAGCGATTGATCGAGCAAAATTGCGGGAAGCTGTTTTTTCAGATAATTCCGTTAAAGACAGGCTGGAGTCAATTCTTCACCCTCTGGTTCGGGATATTGTCCGGGAAAAGGAAAAATCAACAGACTGCCTTCTGGTTGAGGTGCCTCTGTTATACGAAGTTGGCTGGCAGGAGGATTTTGATGTCTGTGTACTGGTCTATGTCCCGGAAGCAGTAGTTTATGAACGGGTGGCCCGCCGGGATGGTCACAGCCGGGAGATTATTCGATCGATTCTTGATAATCAGATGCCTCTTGATGAAAAACTTTCACGCGCTTCTTTCATTATTGACAACAGTGAAACCTTTGTTTCTACCGTAATACAGGTTGGTCACCTGTCGCGGGTGATTCTTGCTTTGGGCATGCGGTAAAATATCATAACTCCTGAATCATGACCCCTGACGTGAAATTGCTCCCCAACCACAGATTTTTGCACCCTTTTTGTCCGCTACAATTTACCTGTGCGGACTAAAGAGACTGTGCAAAGCCGTGGGAGGTGAACTATTACATCTCGACCCGTGACGGCTTCGTGATACTTTCCGGTTATACTGGATAAAACAGAAAAAAACATGATACACACACAGATGCAGGAAAAAGCTTGACAGGGGGGTATTGAATACGTATAAGGAGACAACAAAATTGAAATCCAATTCCTGTCTTTGTTGAATCATTTTTTGAACCCTGTTTAAATATCCTGCCGGGTACGTGTTTGTCAGTTAGACAAGCTTCGTATGCTCACAGTTTTCAATTTCTTGATTCGTCATGGATCTGGTCAACAGGCCCCATTCTGGTTTATATCTGGAACACAAATAGAGATAGCAAACATTCACATCTGAATCCTGCATATTTTACAGGAAATGTAATTTGCTCACATGCACCCCAGCTTTTCACGGCTTCTATTGCCTGTTGCCTGCACAGGCAGGCATCAGAGCGAACAAAACAGCCTGTAAAAATCTGGGGCAGCTGAACAATTGCAGCTCAGAAGGAAAAACATAGAGTTATTAACCCTGTAGTAGTTACCGGGAAATATAAGACATCTGTGATGTCGTACTGTTTCTGGTTGTTATCACAATTGAATTTTTATTCCCACAGCTTTTGCACTCATTAGAGGTATTGTCCTGAATTGAGAGTGATGCAATCTGTGGCTTGTCGTTATCCTGCCAAAAGCCTCAAAAAGGAGAAGTGGATTAATGAATCTGGCGGAACTGAAAGTGATGAAAATCGGTGAACTTGTTAAGTTCGCCCGTAAACTCAAAGTCGAAGGATACAGCTCCCTGCGGAAACAGGAGTTGATATTTGCAATTCTTAAAGCCCAGTCCGATAAAGACGGAAAGATGAGAGGGAGTGGGGTTCTGGAGATCCTTCCCGATGGATTCGGCTTTTTAAGGGCTCCTGATTATAACTATCTTCCCGGTCCGGATGATATTTACGTTTCACCATCCCAGATTCGCAGGCTTAATCTTCGAACGGGGGATACCATTGACGGTCTGGTAAGGGCACCCAAGGACGGAGAGAGGTATTTCGCCCTGCTCAAGGTTGAAAGTGTGAATTTTGATCCTCCTGAGGCATCAAAACAGAAAACGCTCTTTGCCAACCTGACACCACTTCACCCCAATGAGCCGTTTACTCTTGAATGGCAGCCGGATAATTATGCCATGCGGATAATGGATATGTTTGCGCCTATCGGTAAAGGACAGCGCGGACTGATTGTTGCACCGCCACGAACCGGTAAAACGGTCCTGATGCAGAAGATTGCTAATTCCATTGTTCGTAATCATAAGGATGTTTACCTTATAGTACTGTTGATTGATGAGCGTCCTGAAGAGGTTACGGAGATGACCAGAAGTGTCAGAACCGCAGAAGTAGTCAGCTCAACCTTTGATGAACCACCCCAGCGGCACATCCAGGTAGCTGAAATGGTGATAGAAAAAGCCCGGAGACTGGTGGAGCATAAAAAAGATGTGGTGATCCTTCTGGACAGTATCACCAGGTTGGCACGGGCTTATAATACTGTAACCCCCTCCAGCGGAAAAATTCTCTCCGGTGGTGTTGAGGCAAATGCTCTGCACAGGCCCAAACGGTTTTTTGGTGCCGCCAGAAATATTGAAGAGGGTGGCAGCCTCACGATACTCGCGACCGCATTGATTGAAACCGGCAGTCGTATGGATGAGGTTATTTTTGAGGAGTTCAAGGGAACAGGTAATATGGAGCTGGTGCTGGATCGAAAAATGGCGGACAAACGGATTTTCCCGGCCATAGATATCAAACGTTCCGGCACCCGAAAAGAAGACCTGTTGATCAAAAAAGACGCGCTGAACCGTATCTGGATTTTAAGAAAGCTTCTCAATTCCATGAATCCTGCAGACTGTATGGATTTCCTTATCGACAAGCTCAAGCATCAGAAAACAAACCAGGATTTTCTTGATTCCATGAATGGATGATTAGTAATTGCTTGCAGGTACCCGAGCTTTTCACGATCTCTCATGTCAGTATTGGGCTGTCGCGAATAAAAGAGCCGGCAAAAATCTGTGGAACCTGTGACCAATTACGATGATTCTTTATTTCGTACGTTGCTGAACGCTCCAGGATTCTGGAAAATATTTCACTTGAAAAATTCTGGTTGTTGATTATTATATCGTTCTTGTTTTATCTGAAGGCTCTCCACGGAAAGACTTTGTGCCGCTGTTGGAGTTTTCATAGTTAGTTGCGGCTGAACCTTCGGTCCGGCCATGTTTTTTATGGGGAGGTCTCCTGGCGGATTTGTCCCCCGGGTTGAACTTTCATAAACTATCAGGTTCAATTATATTTAATTTCAACACCACATGAAGATGTGTGGGAGGAATAGCGATATGAAAAATGATATACATCCTGAATATCATAAAATAATGGCAACATGTGCCTGCGGCAGTGAATTTGAAATGGGTTCAGTCATGGAGGAGATGAAAGTTGAAATCTGTTCCGCGTGTCATCCATTTTTTACCGGAAAACAGAAGCTTGTGGATACTGCCGGACGTATTGAGAAGTTTAAGCAGCGTTATGCAAAACACTATGCGGAGAAAGAAAAAGGAAAACAGTAAATAATTATTCTTTTTTAGCAGCTGAGCGTTTTCTCTCTGCAGTTCTGTTCAGGTTTTGTCCACAACGATGGTTCGCATGGTTGTGGACTTTTTTCTTTCATCCCCTATCCCTTTGGTTGAGCTTCTATGTTTGAAAAATTTGCTGATCTGGAAGAAAAGATTTCCCATCTGGAAGGTCGACTTTCTGACCCTGAACTCGTGACAAATCAGAAAGAGTACCAGAAAGTAGTTCGGGAGCATGCACACCTGACAAAGTTGAACGGAATCTATTCAGAATACAGACACGTTCAGCAGGAGCTGGAAAATAACAGGATTTTACTGCAGGACGATGAGGATGCGGAAATAAAGGAACTCGCCAGGCTTGAGATTGAGGAGCTCGAAGAGAAGGAAAAGCAGCTTGACCAGGAAATTAAACTCATTCTTCTCCCCAGGGACCCCAATGATGCAAAAAATACCTTCCTGGAAATCCGTGCCGGAACGGGCGGGGATGAGGCAGCACTTTTTGTTGGAGATCTTTTCAGGATGTACTGCCGTTTTGCTGAGAGCATGGGATGGAAAGTTGAGATAATGAGTTCAAGTCCTCTTGGTATCGGTGGGTTCAAGGAGATTATTGCCCTGATCAAGGGAGAACAGGTCTATTCGAAGCTCAAATATGAGAGTGGTGTTCACAGGGTTCAGAGGGTGCCGGAGACTGAAACCCAGGGCAGGATTCACACCTCGGCCGTAACAGTTGCAATATTACCTGAAGCTGATGAAGTTGAGCTGAATCTTGATATGTCTGAACTCAAAATAGATGTATTTCGTGCATCGGGTCCCGGTGGACAGTCTGTTAATACCACTGATTCAGCAGTTCGAATCACCCATCTACCGACGGGTGTGGTTGTTTCCTGTCAGGATGAAAAATCCCAGCATAAAAACAAGGCAAAGGCATTGACTGTTCTTCGTGCCCGGATTCTTGATCAACTGGAAAGAGAACACCATGACAAAATATCCAGGGATCGCAAAAGTCAGGTAGGCAGCGGAG
Organism: Desulfomarina sp.; assembly: GCF_054039375.1. Taxonomy (NCBI): domain Bacteria; kingdom Pseudomonadati; phylum Thermodesulfobacteriota; class Desulfobulbia; order Desulfobulbales; family Desulfobulbaceae; genus Desulfomarina; species Desulfomarina sp. Next base: position 7,046 of record NZ_JBPLBA010000016.1, read on the forward strand.
ATCGCAGTGAGCGGATACGAACATACAATTTTCCCCAGGGACGAATAACTGATCACAGGATTAATCTGACCCTCTATAAACTCGAAGCAGTTATCGGTGGGAAGCTCGAAGAAATTATTTTTCCTCTCATGGCCCATGATCAGGCGGAAAAGTTGAAAGCCATTCAGTAAAGTAAACTGAAGAACCTGCAAAAATCTGCGGCACCTGTGAACAATTACAGTTCAGAGATAATAGAATCACATAGTTGCTGCCCCTGTGAGGAGTTACCTTGTCTGTGAGCAATTACTTTGGGGAGGATATGGTCCGATCTTATGGATATAAATGAACTCCTCCGGGCCGGAACAGCCGCATTGGAAAATGCAGGGATTGCCTCTTCTGCAATTGATGCGCGGGTTTTACTGCAATACTGTCTTGGCAGGAATCATGTTGAGCTTCTGCTTCACGGGGATGAGCAAGTAGACAGAAGCAGCGAATTATTTTATTTTCAATGCATTGACAGGCGTAAGAACCATGAGCCTGTTGCCTATATTCTCAGGCAGTGTGAATTCTGGTCCCTGCCTTTCAGCCTGACAACCGATGTTCTGATTCCCCGTCCTGAAACGGAATTTCTTCTTGACAGAGTATTGGCAATGACCTTGAAAGAGAATCTGGAGAAGGGGAGAATCCTGGATCTCTGTTGTGGAAGCGGGGTGATCAGTGTTGTTCTTGCCCGGGAAACCGGGCAGCGTGTTCTGGCTGTCGATATTTCTTCTGATGCACTGGCAGTTGCCGCAATAAACAGGAACGAACACGATCTTACTTCCAGGATTGATCTGCTCTGTGCTGATCTGTGTTCCGCCATCTACCGGAAAAATCAGTTTTCTTTGATTGTCACTAATCCTCCCTATGTCAGAACTTCAGCAATACAATGCAGTCTGGAAAAAGACGTTGCCGGTTTTGAACCACACCTGGCCCTTGATGGGGGAGAAAAAGGGCTGGATGTCATACGGAAAATCCGTTCAGAGGTGCCGCTCCTGCTTGTACCCGGTGGTGAAATATTCATGGAAATCGGGGCAGACCAGGGAGCGGCTGTCGAGAATATGTTTCTTGAAAATGATACAGATCGTTCCGGATTTGTTCAGGTAAGAATAATTACCGATTATGCCGGCCTTGACAGAGTACTTTACGCACAACTGGAATATTAAGGTAATTATTCACAGGCACCCAGCTATTCACGGTCTCTTTTGCCGGCATAGGCAGGTTATAGCGAACAAAGGAGCCTGCAGAATCTGCGGTACCTGTGACCAATTACATATCAAGGTCTATGGGATTTGGCCAGGACGCAAGCCTTTTATTTAATTACCAGCAAGAGACAATAAAAAAGATACAGGGATAAACCATGGAAAAACTGATAGTTGAAGGAGGGCGAAAACTTTTCGGTGAGGTGCGGGCAAGTGGAGCTAAAAATGCGGCATTGCCGCTTATGGCCGCCACATTGCTGGCCCCGGGAAAACACACCCTCCACAATGTTCCGGATTTACGGGATACCAGGACCTTTATCAGATTGATGGGGGAGTTGGGAGTTGTATGCGAGAGAAATGGAGATTCAGTAACCTTTGAGAGCAGCAGTCTTGCCCATGGGGAAGCTTCTTATGATCTGGTGAAAACGATGCGCGCTTCAGTTCTGGTACTGGGACCGCTTGTGGCCCGACTCGGTCGTGCCAGGGTCTCTTTGCCCGGGGGATGTGCAATTGGTGCCAGACCCATAAATTTTCATATCATGGGGCTCGAAAAACTTGGCGTTACCTGTAAACTTGAAAAGGGCTATGTGGACGCACGAATTTCCGGAAGACTCCAGGGAAATGTGATTTATTTTGATATTCCTTCGGTGACTGCTACGGAGAACCTGCTGATGGCTTCTGTTCTTGCTCAAGGGACAACAGTGTTGAAAAATGCGGCCCGGGAACCTGAAATTGGCAATCTGATAGATATGCTGGTTCAGATGGGAGCTGAAATTCATGGCAGGGGAAGTGATGTGCTGACAATTCATGGAGTTGCCTCTCTCGGTGTCGCTGACTGCAGGGTTATTCCGGACAGAATTGAAGCGGGAACTTACCTGATTGCTATTGCAGCGACCGGAGGAAGCGGAACCGTTACTCACTGCAATCCTGCCCATTTGCCGGCTCTTCTTGAAAAGCTCAGGGCAACAGGGGTTCGGGTTACAGAACATGGTGACAGTATAAGTGTTGAACCGCAGGATGGCAAAAGGGCATTAAAGGGAGTTGATATCAAGACAATGCCTTATCCCGGTTACCCTACTGATCTGCAGGCTCAGTTCATGGCCCTCATGGCAGTCAGTGAAGGCGTCAGCATGATTAATGAAACCATTTTTGAAAACCGCTTTATGCATGTGGCTGAATTGCGCAGAATGGGGGCGGATATCAAGGTCGATGGTCGCAATGCCATCGTAAGGGGGAGGGGGGAACGTGGCCTGTCCGGAGCACCTGTTATGGCAACCGATCTGCGTGCCAGTTCTTCTCTTGTTATCGCCGGCCTGGCAGCTTCAGGACGTACTGAAGTTGCCAGGATCTATCATCTGGAGCGTGGATATGAGGACCTGGTTGATAAGTTGAATGGGTTGGGAGCCAGGGTCTGGAAGGAACAGGAATAGCGGCACCTGTGAGCAATTACAGTTCAGAGATCAATGTCGTTAACTTAAGATGAGTCCCATTCCGACCTCGTCCGAGGGACGCTATAAACCCGTCCCTGGGGGCTTGACAGCAGCCGTCCTGGCTGCAGACACCCTCGACCAAGGTCAGAATGGGACTTTCCTTAACTATCTTGTCCTTGAGTTAATGACATTGGTTCAGAGATAATAAAACTTGATTACCCATGAAACTCAGCCAAATTGTGGATGTGCCTGTTTTATCAGGCTAGCCTACGGACTAAAATCACTGGAAATCTCAATTGATAAGGAATTCAAATGAAAAAGTGTCAGTCCAGGTCATATTATAATCAGTCTAATGTGATTTTTGAAATACGCCTGATAAAACAGGCCCAATCCCCAGACTCGCAAATAACAGGCTGAGTTTCATAAGTAATCAGATAATAAAATCATAGAGTTGCTGTTTCCGTCAGTGGTTACGGACATGGTAGTGATAAATAGCTTCAAATTCCTGGAGAATTCCCGTATCATTTTATTGTGATGAGGTGTGAGGTGTGAGGTGAAATGGGATTGAGGAGAGTCGGACAATGAGAATACTGGTGCTGGAAGACGCGAAGTCAACACAACTGCTGATAAGAAAAAGGCTGGAAAAGGAAGGTCACCATGTTGAAGTGGTGGACAATGGGCATCAGGGATTCCTCCTGGCTTCTTCCGTCATCTTCGATGTTATTCTTACCGATATCAGTATGCCGTTCTGGGACGGGTTTAAATTTATTGAGGCAATTAGAGTTGTTTCTCCTCATATGCCGATCGTGATTCTCTCCTCAAGAAGCGATGATCTTGAAGTCAGACGGCGTTTGAGAAAATATAAAACAATAGTCGGCATTCTGCCTAAACCCTTTGATTTTCAGACACTGTTTTCCATTTTGAAAAGTGTTCGTGTCCAGACCCACCATACAATCAATAAGAAATCCCGCATTGTCTGTACCCTGGGGCCGGCCAGTTTCAGCCCGGAAATATTGGGTAGAATGATCCTGGCCGGAATGGATGTAGCCCGGTTGAATTTTTCCCACGGAACCTATGAAGATCATGCAGCAGTTCTCGCAACCTTGAGACAGGCGGAATCTTTATGGGAAAAACCTGTCGCTGTTCTTCAGGATCTCTGTGGTCCGAAAATCAGAACGGGGAGGATGAAAGATGGCCGGGTGGAACTGCTTCCAGGGAAAAAGATTGTGATGCAGGCAGCGGAAATAGAGGGAACAGCCGAGTGTATTTCAACCATCACTCCGGAAATATTGAAAGACCTGAAAAAAGATGATCCGATTCTTCTGGATGACGGGCTGTTGGAACTCAGGGTTGTAGAAGAAGGGGAGGAACGGGTTGTCTGTGAAGTGGTGGTGGGTGGACTTTTGAAATCGGGCAAGGGGATAAACCTGCCGGCGACATCCCTTTCTCTGCCGAGTATTACCGATAAGGACTGGCGGGATCTGGATTGGGGCCTGAATCATTCAGTTGATTATGTTGCCCTTTCATTTGTCAGGTCTCCTGAAGAAATTCTCAGTATAAAGGAATATATCAGGAAGAGCGGGAAACGGGATCTTCGCGTTATTGCAAAGATAGAAAAACCGGAGGCGGTAAGGGATATTCGTGAAATAATATCGGTTTCAGACGGGATCATGGTGGCTCGCGGTGATATGGGCGTTGAGCTTCCTGCGGCCAGAGTACCACGTATTCAGCAGGAAATTATCAAGCTCTGCTGGCAGAATAATAAACCCGTAATTACTGCTACCCAGATGCTTGATTCAATGACTGCATTTTCGCGACCGACCCGGGCCGAGGTGACTGATGTCAGTGTTGCCATAAAGGAAGGTACCGATGCGGTCATGTTGTCTCAGGAGACTGCAACCGGCAGAGATCCTGTCAATGTAGTACGTACCATGGCGGAGATTATCTGCGAGGAAGAACGGTATTCAGGGATGAGTGTTGAAGAGTATAAGCAATTGATGGATGATTCTACTGCAAATCCTGTTATTACGGCCGCAGCCAGTCTGAGGAATGTGGCTGCAGTCATGCTGTTTGATCCGACAGGCAGTTTGTATCCCGTTCTGTCAAAATGGAACAGGACCATTGTTTCGATTCTTATAACCCGATCCGAACATGTAGCACGTCATGCGAGTCTTTATAAAAACATTATTCCACTTGTCATCAGAGAGGAGCTTGATCGGGAGCATATGCTGGAAAAAGCCGTGGATACAGCCCGGAAATCTGGATATATCAAGGCAGAAGATGTTGTCGCCGTTCTTTATGGTGAGGGTGTGAGGGAATGCAATATCAGACAGATTGGTGCGTTGCAGCTGATAAAGGTTTAAGTTGGTAATGAAAATAGAATTACCTGATGGGATTAAAGCATTTGTTGTTCGTTATAAGGAAAGAATAATCCTGACTGGTGCCGCAATTCTTTTTGCGGTACTTGTGGCAGGGGGGATTTACCTGCAGCAGAAGAACAAAAAGTCGAAAGAAATTCCTGAAAAAAAGATTCCTGTAAAAGTGGAAATCAAAGCAGCCAGGTCCCTGGGGAAGTCTCAGCCAGAAAAGAATCCGAAACCGACTACATTTTTTCTCAAACCCTCTCCCGGTGAGCTTCTTGAACAGTTAAGTAAAATGGAAGGTTTTGATGAAAAGGTTGCTGCCCGGAAATTTACTCAGTTACCGGTAATATGGCCTGTCTACTTTTTTTCCCTGACCCGGAAAGATGAAAAAACAGCCAGGCTGGAACTGGATGTCTCTGAAGATGGTTTTGGGGTATTGATTGTCTCGCAAGTGCCGCTCGAAGATTATCCGGAGCTGACAGATCTGAAGGCAGGAAAAAAATTATGGGTTGCGGGAGAGATCACGGCTGTTGATCCTGCCGGTACGGGAACAGTATACCTGAAACTGGATTATCTTCGTTTTTCCGATCCTGTGGCAGAAGAAGCGGTAACGATAAAGGAGGGCGAAAAAAAAGAATAGTACCTATTCTACCTGGGCCGGTAAGGGCAATTTGATTGTAAAAAGAGCTCCGCCACCTTTGGCTTTACTAACCGCAATAGTCCCTTTATGAATTTCCACTGTCTGTTTTACAATGGCAAGTCCAAGTCCTGTTCCATCCGTTCTTGATGTGTAAAATGGTTCGAAAATCTGTTCCTGCCTGTCTTTCGGGATACCTGGGCCATTATCACTGATCTTGATTTCGAGGATTTCATGATCCCCTTTTCCTTGTATTTCTCCAGCTGTAATGGTGATAGTTTCCTTTCCCTTCGGGCAGAAAGAAAGTGCATTCTGGATGAGGTGGTTGAAAACGGTAAACATCTGTTTTTCATCAGCCCAGACATCAAGAGCATGGTCGAGTGTGATATTTATTTTGCAGGTGGATGGCCATGCAGGGTCAGCACGACAAACCTGCAGGACCTCATCGAGACAGTTTTTTAATGAGAACCATTTCTTGTCAGTGTGTTCCGGTCGTGAAAATCTCAGGAAATCCCTGACGGTATCAATGAGTCTGTTTGATTCCCGAAGTATGATTTTGGTCAGTTCAAAATTTGTTCTGTTTTCGGCTCCATCGGAGGAAAATTCATGGGCCAGTACCTGGGCAGACCCGGAGATAGCTGTGAGAGGGTTATGGAAATCATGGGCGATAGAGGCACTCATCATACCGATAGCTGCAAGCTTCTCTGCCTGCCGGACTTGTTTTTCAAGTCGTTCAATTTCACTGATATCCTGCAGCGTAATAATTTTATTGTGACCGTTGTTACGTTGGTCTGCTCTTTTTTCCGTATCTTGTATGACCATATGGGAGTAACCTATACGGACTTTTTTACCGTCTGAGCGAATGAAATTAATGGTATTTCTCAGGTTTGGGTGGGAAAGGTCCAGATCCGGAAAAAGCGAAAACAGTTTTTTCCCGATGAGTTTGTCCGGTGAGTGTCCAGTAATTTTTTTGATGGCATTGTTGGCTGAAGTTATTTTGTTTTGTCCGTCAAGTGTCAGTATTCCTGTCGTAATATTGTCAAAAACCTGTTTGTAAAGGATTGCAAGCTGATCGAATTTCTGGATGGATTCAGTCAGGGCATCTTCAGTACTGCGCAGGCGCAGACCGAAAAGTGCACTGAGCAACGCCGCCAGAAAAAATGTCAGACCGTGAACCGCGAAGTGATTGAGAATGACAAGGGGAGGACTGGGGACAAACGATATGAATTCCAGAAGGTAACGGGGATAGAGTCCCTGTGTTTCCAGAATCAGAAGCAGACCGTATTGGAGACTTGCTGCGGCTGCCGCAAATAATCCACTCTTTCTTGGAAGAATGAGCCCTCCGGAAATAATGGGAAAAAAATAGACGGAAGTGAAAATAGAGTTGGATGAACCGGATAGAAAAATAAGAACGGAAGCGAAAAAGGTATCAAGTAGATTTTGTATAATGCCGAATTTACGAAGATTGCCCTGGTAAACAAGGAGGTGAAAAGCTGAGAAAATTGTTGTCAGATAGATAAAGAGCAGGAGCAGAGTCAGTATATTCTGGGGAAGGGTAATAACATCGAACTGGTCACCTTGGAAAATAAGGCTTATGCCAAGCAGAAAGGTATAAAGGATGACCCGCAGCAGCAGCATCCAGAGGAGTTGAGTCCTCAATATCTGGTTGACACTGCCAGCCTGCTCAGCTCTGCCTGCTAATGATTTCAGGTCAATCACGTTAAACTGATCCCGTATTTCTGCACCTTGTATCGCAGTGAACGAAAACTGATTCCGAGGAGTTCAGCCGCTTTCATCTTTGAATTATTGGTTTTTTTCAAGGTATGGAGGATGAGTTTCTTCTCAAGATTGGTCATCACATGTTCGATTCCGAGGTCATACAGTTCCTCTTCGCTGGAAGCGGCCTGGAAGAGGGAATCTGATTCCGGGAAAGAATCATCTTTCATCTCTTTTCTGGTTTGACCATAGAGCGTGAGGCTTTCGGGTAAAATGATGTTGGAACTCTCCAGGGCCACTCCGCGTTCAATGATGTTTTCCAGTTCCCTGACATTTCCGGGAAAATCATAGTTCATTAAAACTTCGAGGGCATAGGAAGATATTTCCTGGATTTCCTTGCCGAGCTGTCTGGAATACTTTTTCAGAAAATGTTCAACAAGCAGGGGAACATCTCCCTTTCTTTCGCGTAATGGTGGGACCCGCAGGGGGACAACAGCCAGTCTGTAAAAAAGATCCTCTCGAAATCTGCCGGCACTGATTTCCTCTTCGAGGATTTTATTGGTGGCGGCAATGATACGAATGGAGATCTGCTGGATTCGGGTGCCGCCAACCGGCTTGATTTCTCTCTCCTGGAGAACCCTTAAAAGTTTTGTCTGAATGATTGGTGTGAGCTCACCTATTTCATCGAGGAAAGCAGTACCGTTGTCCGCTTCCATGAAGAGACCGGGTTTGTCTTCAATAGCACCGGTAAAAGATCCTTTGACATGGCCGAACAGTTCGCTCTCCATAAGGTCTTCAGGGATGGCGCTGCAGGTAATGGGGACAAACGCAGCACTGGCAACTTTCGAGTGATTGTGTATTGCACGGGCCACCAGTTCTTTGCCTGTACCCGATTCACCATAAATGAGGACATTGGCGGGAGTGGGTGCTATACGCCTGATCATGTCAAATATTTTTAACATTTCCCTGCTTTCACCTATTATTTCAGGGAAGGCGTCACTCTGTTCTTTTGCACTGCTGCTCTTTTTTAGCTTGCTGGTGGCGGACTCTATAACGGTTTTGATTTCATCAACATTGAACGGTTTGGAGATATAATCGAAGGCGCCATTTTTCATGGCGAGTACGGCATCATCAGGAGAGGCAAATGCCGTTATCATAATTACAGGCAGATCGGGGTTTTCTTCCTTTATAATCTCCAGGAGCTCAATGCCACTGATTCCGGGCATGCGTATATCACTGACGACGACTTCAAAGTCCCGGTTTTGGATCATGTCCAGAGCGATATTTCCATTTTCGGCAGTTTCGACAGAATTTCCCTCTTTTTCCAGGAAAATTCTTAGGAAATCTCTCATGCCCCGTTCATCATCAACTACAAGTATTGATGCCATTGCAATCGTGTTTTTATGTGGAAGAAGAACCTGGTTCTATTTCAGAAGAATCGGCCTGACGATGGTTTTCAGATATAAGTCCGCGAGTAATTACAATTTTACATGAGATAGTTAAAAGAGACAAGAGGAGTGCATTGAGAAAATCACCGCCCCTTTGGACTATCCACTGGTGATACAACCTGATTTCTTCGAACCCATTAAAATAGTACTGAATCTGGTCCACAGGGAGGTGAGCGGATTTTTTTTAAATGCATGCGATTTGTGAATTTCTGATTAACCCTGAAACTCAGCCGGATTCTGGATGTGCCTGCTTTGTCAGGTCGGGTTTTGCACGTAATCTGAAATGAATTTATATTAATTTTTCAAGTTGTTACCCGAAAAATAATTACAAAGGGATCACAGATTCAGGATTCAGTTCGCATTTCCTGTGCAGTTTTTGTGAAGAACTGATTCTGCGGATTTTCTTCCGAAAAAAGTAAAACAGCATCATGGACAATCTGAGCCTCAATAGAAACGGGCGTTTTATCTTCTTTCAGTTGCTTCAGGACAGAAAGCACTTCATCCACAATGGCATCATTGGTGGACAGTTTCTTTAAAATATTCTCCGCATCATTTTCTCCCACACCTTCAAGGTAGGCGCAGCAGAGGATAACAGCAAGTTTTCCTCCTTCGGATTTGCCGATATTTTCTGCAAATCTGGCTATTTTGGTCGCCCGGCTTATAGCCTTGAAATCCGTATGAAAATATCGTTTTACTTCTACAGCAACCTTGTCTTTCAGAAGGGAATCCCGGATTCCTTTGAATTCTTCAGGCAGTGTCCCTATACACTGTTCAGCGAAGGGACAATAAGCCGCACACCCAAAATCCATTTTGGGATTGACGAAACGGTTTTCACAATGGGGGCATTTTCTGCTTGTATCATCTTTATAGAATTCGACCGGTTTTCCACATTTCGGACAATCCACTTCAAAAATGGCGTTGTCTGTCCAGTACTGCATATCCTGACCTGGGCATTTCATAGAGATTCCCCTGATTTTTTCGGCTGATAACAATGGCTGCTCCTGTCCGGGTAAGCCATACCTTTTTCTGTAAATTTAATACCACTACAGTAAAAGTATACCGACAAATCAACTGTTGTACATTGATGTAGGTCAAAAACAGATCTGATTTTCCCGAATCCGCAAGCGTTGGCCCGATCTGCACGTCATACACTTCACGGTAAAATTGTCAATCCGCAGTTCAAAGAAAATGAAAAAATATACATCCACTCTTTCATTTTCTGAAGTGCAGGATTTAGGTATTATATGGTTTTATTACCTCTGACACTGTAATTGCTCACAGATTCCGCAGATTTTTACAGGCTCTTCTTTGCTGTAGCCTGGCTGTACGGACAAAAGAGATCGTGGAAAGCTGAGGTAGATGAGCAATTACAGTTTTTTTATTGCCGCCCTCTGTCGGGAACAGATAAAAAAATTCTTATTGAGGGCAGTTTTGGTCCATGATTTTCTGTACTGCCTGCACAGAAGGAGCAGAGTCAGGCAGATCAAGCAATGATTTCTTTTCCATATCGTACTCAAGAAGTGCAGGATCATCGGGTATGACACCGACAATGGGTACACCGATTTCTTCAACTTCCTTCAGAAATGCTTCACTGAGCTGTTCGGGCCCCCTGGAGACAATGATTCCAAGCTGCTTCACCTTGAGGTTCAGTCCGTCAAGCATGGTGTGTATTCTCTTCAGAGCCCGCAGCCCTCGGAGGGAATAGTCCGTGACCATGAAGAGCATGTCGACTTTGCCACTTGTTCTTCTGCTGAGGTGCTCCATTCCCGCCTCGTTATCAACGACCATGTACTTATAATGAGCGCTCAATTTATCAGTGAAATTATTCAGTATATTATTAACCATACAGTAACAGCCCTGACCCTCCTGTCTGCCCATGACAAGCAGATCAAACTGGGGACGTTCGATAATAGCCTGTTCAACAAGGGTTTCAAGATAATTGATCTTATCCATTCCCGACGGAATACTCTGGGGATCTTTCATATAGGTTTCACGTATATCCCCTATTGTGCTGGGTACTTCCAGGCCCATTGTTTCACCAAGGTTACTGTTCGGGTCTGCATCTACAGCCAGTATTGGCCCCTTGTCCGTCTGGGCCATGTAACGGATCACGAGGGTGGCAACCGTGGTTTTTCCAACTCCACCTTTACCGGCAAAAGCTATTACTTTACTCATGGGTTACTCCATCTGATATTAAAGTCAATTTATCATTGAAAAAAAAAGCTTCATGCTGCACTACAAAAAACGGTGCGTTTCAGAAGCAGAGCCTTGTTTAAATACACCTGGAACTGTAACCATTTCCAGGAAAATGAAAAGGGTAAAAAGAGGATACGAAAATGGGGTGTCTGGGTGTAATCCGGGGCAAAACAGTGGTAGTTGCTCACAGGCACCCCATCTTTTCACGGTCTCTTTTGTCCGCATAGGTAGGCTATAGCGAACATAAGAGCCTGCAAAAATCTGTCGTACCTCTGAGTAATTACAACTCAAAGGTAATAAAATCACAGAGTTGCTACCCCTGTAACCAATTTCAAACAGTGAGGGAGACGTGGTCTGATAAGAAAGAGGGAAAAGTGCTCACATGTCGCAGATTTTTAAAGGTTCTTCTTCGCGTTTATCTCCCTGTGGGGACAAAAAGACCATGAAAAGTTGGAGCAGGTGAGCAACTACCATATAATGGTTTGGACAACTTTTTCGTACCTCCAGCAGGTTAGCACAGACTCCGAATTTGCCAACTGCAGGATTTGGTTCTTACGTAATCAACGTTCTACCTGGGCGTTGCCGGGTCAAATTTAAAAATAACCTGATTACGTATGAAACTCAGCCTGTTATTTGTGAGTCTGGGGATTGGGCCTGTTTTATCAGGCGTATTTCAAAAATCACTTTAGACTGATTATAATATGACCTGGACTGACACTTTTTCATTTGAATTCCTTATCAATTGAAATTTCCAGTGATTTTTGACCGTAGGCTAGCCTGATAAAACAGGTACATCCACAATTTGGCTGAATTTCATGGGTAATCAAGATAACTTTTGTTATTTAGAAGAATTAATTTTTTCAAGCTCCTGAAACCGTTACAGCATCAGAATTTCTTACCTCCCTGAAAGATAATCATTTTTAACAATAATGATAATATTTCTCAAAGACAGTCGGCCATCAGCCTCTCCATTTCATTTTCACTCATTCCCTCCGGTTCGAAGCCGGCAGACAGGCATTGCAGATAAATTGAGGCCCCCTTATTAGCAACATCTATAAAATCAAATGCCTCATGAATATCCTTTCCCGTGGCAACAGCTCCATGCTTACGCCAGAGGACAACATCCCTGCTGCACAGAGCTGCCGCGGTCTGTGATGCCAGCTCATCGGAACCGGGCAGACAAAAGGGAACAAGGGCGAGGCCCCGGGGAATAAATAGGCGGACCTCCGGCAACATCGACCAGCAGGCACGGTTCAGTTTCTGCTCATCATGACCCAGGACAGGGTGATGGCTCATGGCGATCAATTCAAGGGGATGGACATGAAGTACAGCTCTGTGTCCATCCGCAAGCCTCATTTGTTCCTGATGGACCATGAGATGGGGAATTAACTCACTGCTTGGCTGAAAACCATCTTTTTCTCCTCCCCAGAGGAGATGACATCCCTTCTCCTCTTTATCAATCCTCAAAATACAGCCAACCTCTTCAATATGATTCTGCAGATCACGCAGTCGTGCGCCGCCACCTGTGATAAAAACAACCATACCGGCGGTACCGGCGGGAACCTGTCTTTCAATATATTGAAAACCATCAGGAAAATCCGGCAACCCGGTTATCATCCCCGTAAGGTTGAGAGAAATATTTCCCCCGTTTCGCTCGATCCACTGCCGCTCCCAGAGATAGGAGGCCACTGTTGATATTTTCTTGAATTCCGTGAGCACAGCATCAGGTAACTCTATTTTCTTCACCATCATCATCACTCCCATGGTTTCAGGCATATTTTTTGCTGAGGATTTTTTGTCGAACAGTTTATTGTTCTGTATTGTTACCACAGTTTATCTGAAAATCCATGGCTGAGGGTTGTATCAGCGCAGTCAGGTTTTCATTAGCTTTTTGTGGCCGAACCATAGAATCCGGCCATACGGTTTATCTGAATCCTGTAGCCGGTAATCACCAGAAAAGAATTGAGAAAATGAAAAGATACATGCTGCCCATATTCCTTTTACCGATGTTTCTCCTGTGCTGGGTGCACTTAAGCCATGGAGGGACAAAAAAGAATATTCTCTATCTTAATTCCTACCACCATGGATACCGCTGGTCAGATGAAATTCTGGTAGGAATCCGGTCAGTTCTAAGAGAAAGCGACAGTCACATCGGTCTGCAGATAGAATACATGGACACAAAAAAATACAACTACAGCCGTATAAAAAACAGTCTTTTCACCCTTTACAGGGAAAAGTTCCGGGGGGAGAATTTTGACCTCATTCTTGTATCCGACAACAACGGTTTTAATTTTGTTTCACAGTACCATGAAACACTTTTTCATAAAAAACCCATCGTATTCTGTGGAATAAATAATTTTGAAGCCATTCATGACTCTCCGGAAAACATCACCGGAGTAGTTGAAAACTTTGACCTTGTCAGTACTCTTGATGTTATTCGCAGTCTCCATCCCAAGAGAAAAAAAATGATCGTTATTGGCGATGAATCTGCCACCGGCCGGGGTATCCGCAGGCAGATTGAAAAAACACTCTCCACCTATGCATTTCCTTTCCAGGTGGAATTCTGGGTCAAACTCACCCTGGAAGAGACCAAGGAAAGGGTTGAAAATCTGGGCAATGACACATTTCTCTTTTTCTTTCCCTGGTACCAGACAATCAAAGGAAAATTCTATACGGCCGAAGAGGTGATGGAAACAATTTACTCCCATTCTCCAGTCCCCATCTATACCACCTGGGAGTTTCTCCTGGGTCATGGTGCCGTCGGGGGCAGAATGCTGTCCGGCAGACAGCACGGGCGCACGGCAGCCAAGATGGCACTCCGTATCCTCAACGGAGACAAACCACAGGACATCCCTGTCCAGACAGAAGCCAGGGGCAGATATGAATTTGATTACCGGGTGATGCAGCGGTTGAATATCAGGCAGGACCTGCTGCCGGAGGATTCACTGATCATCAACTCGCCCAGGGCCTTCTACGAACTGCCCAAAGAACTCTTCTGGACAATCATGACCAGCCTTCTCCTTCTCCTCGTCGTTCTTGTCTTTCTGGTCACGGCAATGATAGGCCGAAGGCGGGTGGAGCAGAAAATAACGGAACAGCTCTCTTTCCAGGAAACACTCATGGATACCATTCCCTTACTGGTTTCCTGGAAAGACAGAGAGAGAAAATACCTGGGGGCCAATCGAACATTTATTGATTTTTTCAATATCGAAACCCCGGATGATGTTGTTTCCAGGAAAACTGAAGATGTGGTCTTTGACCGGGAATATGTACGCTGGTCCGTCAATGCAGATGATGATGTGGCGCGGGGAAAAACAATCATCAGAAAACAACGCAGAAAACTGCAGAACCGCAACGGATCAACCGGCTGGCTGGAAGTCAACAAAGTCCCCTTGAGAGATAGAAACGGCAGGATTGTCGGGATCCTGACCACGGCTGAAAATGTTACCAAGGAACAGAACCTGGAAAAGCAGCTCCTTCAATCCCAGAAGATGGAGGCACTGGGAACTCTTGCCGGAGGAATTGCTCATGATTTCAACAATATCCTCACATCAATCATCAATTCTACGGAACTGGCCCTGGGGGATCTGGACCCGGAAAGCAGAACCGCTGCAGACCTGACCCGTGTCCTGAAGGCAGCCAGACGAGGCAGTGGTGTCGTCAAACGTATTCTCTCCTTCAGTCGGCCGTCAAAAGAGGGCTTTCGGGCCACAGACCTCTCCGAAGTGGTTTACGAAGTGGTCAGCCTGATGGATGGTTCGCTGCCATCCACTATTAAAATCAGTTCAAAAATTAACTCCGGGAGTAATCTTGTGGAGGCCGATCCCACTCAGATTCACCAGGTTATCCTGAACCTGTGCACCAACAGTTATCACGCTCTTCGGGAAAACGGCGGATTGATGAAAGTACAACTGGATGAACTGAATGTGGAACAAGAACTGGCTGCAACCATGAATATTTCTCCGGGCACCTACATCCGTATCAGGGTAGCGGATAACGGCTCTGGTATTTCACCGGAAATAATCGATAATATTTTTGATCCTTTTTTCTCAACAAAGGATATCTCCGAAGGAACAGGCCTTGGCCTTGCAGTGGTCCACGGGATTGTCAAGGGCCACCGGGGCGGGCTGCAGGTCAGCAGTGAGCCGGGCCACGGTACTGTTTTTTCCATTTACCTGCCCGTCACGACTGAAACAAGGCGTAAAAAAACCGGTTTTACACCGGTCGTGGCAGTTGAGTCACTTTCCATTCTTTTTGTGGAGGATGACAGGGATCAGCTTGATTCCATCCCCCGTATTTTAGAAGAAATGGGTCACAGGGTCACTGCCACCGGTGACCCGGAGCAGGGACTTGCGATGATCCGATCCGCCCGGAACCGGTTTGACCTTGTCATAACCGATTTTGATATGCCTGTCATGAACGGTGTGGAGATGTCCCTGAAACTCGGTACAATACCGGTCATTCTTGTATCCGGCAGACAGGACGCCCTGGAGATGGCGACAAAGAGCAGAAATATTGTTACAGTATTGATAAAACCATATGACGGAAATGATCTGCAGTCGGCCCTTGCCCGGGTCGCAGAAGAGGAGTGAAAACCCATGAAGAACAACGGCCATATGCTGATCATCGATGACGACATTGAGGCCTGTGAGACAATGGAAAGCCTGATCTCCAGAATGGGTCACAACTGCGACATGGCCCATACCCTCACATCCGGCCTCAGAATGGCCACTGAAGAAGAATATGACGTGATTTTTCTTGATGTGCACCTCCCGGACGGTAACGGCCTTGAAATCCTGCCGAATCTCATGGCACAACCAAAACATCCGGAAGTCATTATCCTGACCGGCAGAGGGGATCCGAGCGGTGCCGAACTTGCCATCAAAGGCGGTGTCTGGGATTATCTTCTCAAGCCCTCTTCCGTCAAGGAAATCACTCTCACCCTAAACCGCGCCCTGAAATATCGGGAAGAAAAGACCAGGAAGATTCCGGAAGAAATAATTCCTCCCAACCATGTCATTGGTACCAGCCAGGGTATCAGGGCCAGCCTGCGGTTGACCGCTAAGGCGGCAAGGGCAGATACCAATGTCCTTATCACCGGAGAAACCGGGACAGGCAAGGAACTCTTCGCGCGAACGATCCATAACAACGGCAAACGGGCAGACAGACGATTCGTCATTGTCGACTGTGCATCTCTTACTGAGACTCTTGTTGAATCAACCCTTTTTGGCCATAAAAAAGGGGCCTTTACCGGCGCCCAGGCCGACCACCAGGGGCTCTTTAAACTTGCCGACGGCGGCACCCTGTTTCTGGATGAAATAGGTGAGATGCCCCTTTCCATCCAGAAAGTCTTCCTGCGGGTTCTTCAGGAAAAGCATTTCCGACCGGTGGGTGCCACAAGGGAAGAGACCAGTGATTTCCGACTGATTGCCGCCACAAACAGGGATCTCGATATTATGGTTGCAGAAAAACGGTTCCGCAGCGATCTGCTCTTTCGTATAAAAACCATGCATATCAGGCTTCCTCCCTTGAGAAGCCGGAAGGAAGATATCCTGCCGCTTATCAGCAACCGGATGGAATACCTCTGCAACACGTTCGGCTTTGAAGAAAAAAAACTGGCGGAAGATTTCCTCACCACTCTCAACGGCTATGACTGGCCTGGCAATGTGCGGGAACTGTTCAACATCCTGGAGCGGGCCATGGTCGATGCCGGCGAAGAAGAGACCCTCTACAGTGTACATCTGGCCCGTGACCTGCGGATAAGAGTGGCAAAATCCCAGATAAAAAACATGACCGGCTCTGAGGTGGTCCCGCCTGCGGACGAACCTGCCGGAGAAAATGTCCGAAAAATTGGACAACTTATTTTTGAAGATATTGTCGACAGTTCCCTGCCGCCTCTCAAAGAATTTAAATCCGCTGTTGAACGAATTTATCTCAGTGAACTCATACGGCAATGCAACGGAGAACTCAGAAAAATTCTGGACATTTCCGGCCTTTCACGCTCCCACCTCTATGCTCTTTTGAAAAAGAACAGCCTCAGACTGTAAACCGTTCCCCGGATCAGTGAGCGGATGCCCCTCATAATTTTCTCAACGGTATCCATCAATGTCAGTCCCATTCTGACCTTGGCCGAGGGTGTCTGCAGCCAGGACGGCTGCAGACAAGCCCCCAGGGACGGGTTTACAGCGTCCCTCGGACAAGGTCGGAATGGGACTCACCGCTTAAGTTAACGACATTGCGATATTCATTGCAAATCATATGTCCGTGAGCCAAACCACAGTCAAGAAAAACAGTGTGAAGTTGTCACAGATTTTGGTGTTCTCAAAAGTCGGACAGAACAGTCTGATTTTTCAGACAAAACCTTCCTTTTCCTCCTTCCAATCAATTAACTTCCACTCAACACTTCATCTATCAAACTGAAATATCATTATATTTCATATCTGCGCTCCTCTGGCACATATAGTGCTTTACGTGTGACAGAAACAGCGGGTGGTAAAATTCCACCTAATCCATGATTTCCAAGGAGGAGACACAATGAAAAGATTTCTGGCCATTGCAGTGTGTGTAATCATGTCCGTCGGAGCAGCCGCCGGATCTGCGGATGCGGCAAAACGTGAAAAATTCGGCATGGACTCCCGGCATAAGTCGGCAAAACGAATCAAATTCAAGCCATCGACCAAAAAAATCAGATGGAAAATGGTCATGCCATGGTCCAAGGGACTGCTCTTTTATGATGTCGCTGTCCATTTCGCTGACAGCGTTCGCCTGGCTTCTGCCGGTCGTCTTGATATCAAACCCTTTTCCGCGGGAGAACTGGTGCCTGCAATGCAGACCTTTGACGCCGTTTCCAAAGGATCCGCCCAGGTCGGCCACGACTGGCCCGGATACTGGAAAGGCAAGAACGAAGCCTTCGTCGCCTTTGGTTCCGTACCCTTTGGTCTTGATGCGGAAGGATACAATATCTGGCTTTACGAAAAAGGCGGTCTCGAACAGATGCAGGCACTCTATGGTCAGTTTGGTCTCTACGCACTGCCGGGTGGTCAGTTCGGCCAGGAAATGGGGCTTTTCTCTAACAAACGCGCCACCAGAATGGAGGATTTCAAGGGAATGCGCATGAGAACTGTCGGCTGGTTCATGGACATCATGAACAACCTCGGGGCTTCAGTAAGTCCGTTACCGGGCGGTGAAGTGTACCTTGCCCTGGAAAGAGGCGTTATCGATGCCGCAGAATTTTCTTCCCCGGCCATCAACTATCCCATGGGATTCGACGAAATAACCAAGTACGCCATTCAACCCGGTGTCCATCAGCCTGCCATCCAGTGCGGTCTCATGTTCAATCAGAAAGCATGGGACGAACTGCCGCAGGATCTCAAGGAAATTGTCAAGCTCGCCGCCGCGGAAACCCAGGCATGGAGTTATAATTGGATCAATGCATTGAATGCGGAAGCGATCAATCGTTTCAAGGAAAAAATTGAAATTGTCAAAATGGACAGTGACACCCTTGTCGAATTCAGGAAAACCACAAAAAAATATCTGGATGACGTCAAAAGCAAACATCCTGATGTGAAAAAAGCCCTGGACAGCCAGGAACAGTTTATCAAAGAGTACTCAGTCTGGCGAAATGCCCGCAGCGGCGCCACCCCATGGCCTTATGAAACATATATTTCAGGCCGAATCACTGAATAAACCTCTCCCAAAACCGCTCCTTCCCTCTGAATGTATAAAGGAGCGGTGTAAAATCCAAGCCAAGGAACCACGATGTTATCCAAAATTTCCAAAACTATCGATACCTTCATAACCAGGCAGGGTGAACTGACTTCACTGCTTATTATTCCCCTGCTCGGTGTGGTGATTTATGAGGTATTCATGCGTTATGGATTTAATTCTCCGACCATCTGGGGATTTGAAGCCACCGCCTTTATTTACGGCATGCACTATATGTTCGGCATTTCCTACACTGAAGTCAAAAAAGGCCATGTGCAGGTGGATATTTTCACATCTCTGGCTCCCTCGAAAATAAGGGCATTTTTAAGTGCCTTAACCACCTTGTTCTTTTTCATGCCGGTCATGATCTGTATGACTATCTGGTCTGGTAAATTTGCCCTTACATCTGTTGCGGAACATGAACTGAATTCAACAAGCTGGGCACCACCCGTTTATCCCTTCAAGGTAATAATGGCGATCTGTTTTCTGTTTCTCCTCCTGCAGGGAATTTCCAACTTAATCCATGATCTGCAGATCCTGTTCGGAAAAGAAGAGAGAGGTAAAAATGAGTCCTGAAATATTAACCGTGGCCATGTTCGCCACCCTGATTGGTGCAATTACCCTCGGTCATCCCCTGGCCTATACCCTGGCAGCGGTCGCCACTCTTTTCGGCCTGATAGACAATGGCTGGGATATTGCCGCTCTTTTTAACATGTTTGCCAATAATACATGGGGGCTGATGAACAATTATGTTCTCGTTGCCATTCCTCTCTTTATTCTCATGGCCCAGCTCCTTGACCGCTCCAAAGTGGCCGATAAACTGTTTGAAACACTCTTTGTTGTTCTGGGCGGGCTGAAGGGAGGCCTGGGCCTGGCAGTGGTTGTTGTCTGTACCGTCTTTGCCGCCACCACCGGTATTATCGGTGCCTCTGTTGTGGCAATGGGTCTGCTTGCCACCCCTGCCCTGATGAAAAGAGGATACCAGAAAGAGTTGTCCGCAGGCATTATCTGTGCGGCAGGTACATTGGGAATACTTATCCCCCCTTCTATCATGATGGTGGTCTACGGCGGCCTGACCGGCCTGAAAGAAACTTCAGTGGGAAATCTCTTTGCCGGTTCCATCTTCCCCGGCCTTCTCCTGGCAGGTCTCTATTTTCTCTATATCCTTGTCCGCTGCACCATCAACCCCAGGCTCGGTCCTCCAATTACCCGGGAAGAAGCCTCAAAGTGGAGTACCAGTCAGAAAATCCTGCTGACCCTGAAATCACTCCTCCCCCCTATGGCCCTTATTCTTGCGGTTATGGGCACCATTCTGGCCGGTGTCGCAACACCCACTGAAGCCGCTGCTCTGGGTGCCCTCGGAGCCATGGTTCTTGCTGTTTTCAGTGGTAATTTCAGCTGGCAGGTCATGAAAGAATCAGCCCATGCCACCATGAACACCACGGCCATGGTAATGATGCTCTTCATCGGCGGAAAATTCTTCAGTACTGTTTTTCTCTCCATGGGCGGCGGTGACGTGGTGGCTGATGTCCTCGTGGGCTCCGGACTGAACCGCTGGATGGTCCTTCTTATCATGATGGGTATCGTTTTCATCATGGGGATGTTTATCGACTGGGCGGCGATCCTCCTTGTTACTGTGCCCATTTTCATGCCCATTGCCATGGAACTCGATTTCAACCCGCTCTGGTTTTCCATCCTTCTCTGTGTTAACCTGCAGACCTCCTTTCTGACTCCCCCCTTTGGTTATGCTCTCTTCTATTTCAAAGGGGTAGCACCGGAAGGATACACCATGGGCCATATTTACAGGGGAATCATTCCCTTCGTCCTGCTGCAGATACTCGGACTGCTGATCATTGCCATATTTCCGTCCATCGTCACCTTTCTGCCCTCGCTCTTTTTCGGCGGGTGATTACTGCAGAGGAATACCTTTAAATTCTGATTTTCAGGAAAACAGACCATGCCGAACCAGGATATTCTGGAAACATTCATCACCGCCAGCCGAAAAATCGGTGCTCAGACCTGCCAGTTTGCCGGAATCAGGGACGCTGTTGCCCATATCGGGTCAAAGACTGAGGGCACTACCCTCGTACCATTCACCCCGCTGGCAGCAGAATTCAAACTGGCTGAACTTCTGTATGAAGAGGGAGTTGATGTCTTTCGGGGAGATTTCCGTCACGCGGGTCAAATTCCCGCTGCAGGAGTTACCTTTTCGAACTTCGCCCTGGCTGACACAGGCACAGTGGTGCTGGACAGTACCGATGAAAACATCCGACTGGCCACTACCCTGCCTGAAAAACACTTTGTTATTGTAGACCCCGCAACCATTCTACCGGATAACCTTGCGGCGATAAAACCGATGACCACCCTGCATTCCGGACATAAAGCTGTTTTTATCGCCTATATTACCGGGCCAAGCAGGACTGCGGATATCGAGCGTGTATTGACCATCGGCTGCCATGGCCCCAGGGAACTGCACATCCTGATTGTCAACAATATTTCCGATGACCTGCTGAAGAATTAAGGATAGCCTTAACGGAAAAAGGAACAAGAAAATATGACATCTTCATCACCTTTTAAGAAATCCGTGGAAACGGCAATCGGTAACCCGAAACTGAGCCAGGCCCTCCATCTTTTTGGCGACGCCTATCTGGTCGCCCGTAAAAAGGCCTTTTCCGGCCTTGATTTTGAACAGATACGCGAAGAACTTGCAACCATTAAAGACGAAGTGCGCATCAACCGGAAAAAACTCCTGCTTCAGTTTATCAGCAACGCGGAAAAAGCCGGCTCCAAAATCTTTCTTGCCCGGAACACAAAAGAGGCAAATGATTATGTCATAGAACTTGCCGAAAAAAACAAGGCAAAGCTCATTGCCAAATCAAAATCGATGGTTTCCGAGGAGGCACATCTCAATAAAGCCCTGGAAGCCGCCGGTATCCGCGCTGCTGAAACAGATCTTGGTGAATGGATTGTCCAACTTGCCGGACAGCGCCCCAGCCATATGGTCATGCCTGCCATTCACATGTTCAAGGAAGATGTGGCCAGGTTGTTCAGCAGGGAAACCGGTGAAGACCTTGCCCCGGAGATCAAAACCCTGGTGGATGTGGCCCGCAGCCGACTGAGACAGGAATATTTTGATGCGGATATCGGCCTTACCGGGGCCAATTTTCTCATTGCGGAAACAGGCGGTATCGGCCTTGTCACCAATGAGGGCAATGCAAGGCTCTGCGCCACACTGCCGAAAATTCACGTTGTTTTCGCCGGAATCCATAAGCTGGTCCGCTCCATGGAAGATGCCGTCAAGATCACCCGCCTGCTGCCACGCAATGCCACCGGACAACTGCTCACTTCCTATGTTACATGGATCCGGGGAGCCGTGCCCGCGGGTGAAGAAGCAAAAGAACAGCATATTATCCTGATAGACGGTGGCCGGGAAGACCTTTATCAGTCCCGGTCATGCCGGGATGCCCTGCGCTGTATCCAGTGCGGTGCCTGCGCCAATGTCTGCCCGGTCTATCAGACCGTGGGGGGGCACGTGTTCGGCTCCATCTATATCTCCGCCATCGGCATCATCCTCACCGCCTTTTACGAGGGACTGGAAAAGGCAAGGGAGCTGACCCGTGCCTGTATCGGCTGCCGGTCCTGTTCTGCAGTCTGCCCCGCCGGTATAGACCTGGAAGAAATAATTCTCCACCTGCGCAGCAAGATCACGGAGAGATACGGTATGGGTGTCATTAAAAATGTTGCCTTTAAAGCGATTATGAAAAACCGTGCCCTTTTTCACTCAATGGTGAAAGCCGCATCAAAACTGCAGAAACCGCTTACGGGAAAAGCTGGTGACTCGTCTGTCCCTGTTATCCGCCATCTCCCCATGCACTTTATGGCCAGGGATTATACTGAATGGCGGGACCTGCCCTCAATTGCCGAAAAATCCTTTCGGGAGCAGTTTGATTCAATTGAACAATCCATTGAAAATCCACGCTTTACTGTCGGCATTTTCATCGGCTGTGGTGCCGATTTTGTATATCCGGAAAGCGGCCTTGCACTTGTCCGGGTTCTCAATCATCTCAATGTCAAAGTGGTTTTCCCTGCAGGCCAGAACTGCTGCGGAATTCCCGCTCTCTACGCGGGAGATAATGAAACCGGCATCTACCTGGCCAAACAGAGTGTCCAGGCATTTTCGGAGGTAAAGGTTGATTATGTCCTCAGCCTCTGTCCCACCTGCACGATGGGAGTAAAAAGAGATTTTGTCAAACGACTCCAAAATGAACCTGAATGGAAAGACAAAGCTGCCGATCTCTCCGAAAAAACAATGGACGCAGCGAGGTTTCTGGATGAAGTCCTCAACTCCACGGAAGAAATACGAAAAATACCCAGGGCCCGGGAAAAAATAACTTACCATGATTCCTGTCATCTCAAACGGGGAAATGGTGTCTGGAAAGAACCGAGAAATCTTCTGAAAGCAGCTGGTTATACAGTTGACGAGATGAAAAACAGTGACCGCTGCTGTGGCTTCGGCGGCACCTACTCCTTTCTCAGCCACCCCCAGATCTCAAAACAGATCACCCTTGATAAGGTTGATGCCATCCG
>NZ_JBPLBA010000017.1:0-18651 GCF_054039375.1 Desulfomarina sp.
AACTCTGGCTATTGGCCTGTTTTATGTATAATATATCTGTTCACCTACGAAACTCAGTCTGTTATTTGTGAGTCTGGGGATTGGGCCTGTTTTATCAGGCGTATTTCAAAAATCACATTAGACTGATTATAAAATGATCTGGACTGACACTTTTTCATTTGAATTCCTTATCATTTGAGATTTCCAGTGATTTTTGACCGTAGGCCAGCCTGATAAAACAGGTACATCCATAATTTGGCTGAATTTCATGGGTAATCAAGATAACTTTTGTTATTTAGAAGAAGGATAGTATAACCTGAACATGACCGGACTGGGAACTCCGGCCATTTGTACCTCTGGAGACAACAGGGATAGCGCTCCGCTGATCTCAAAATTTCGCACCGGCCTGAAACCAAAAAGATGTCTGCAAAAAGCAGGAAAAACAAGTATAATTTTTTTATGCGCATACGACCTGTCCTCCGCTGGGTTCTCAGGCTGCGTTCCACTCCCAGGGCCATTGCTGGAGGACTCGGACTTGGTACGTTTATAGCTTTTACGCCAACCATGGGAATTCAACTGATTCTCGCAGTACTGGCAGCAACCTTTTTCAACCTGAACCGACCTGCAGCCATGGTTCCTGTCTGGATCACAAATCCGCTCACCGTGGCTCCCATCTATACGTTTAACTACTGGCTGGGATGCAGGATCTGGGAAGGTCCACCCCTTGGAGAAGTGAGCAGACAGTTCCTGGAAATTGGTCGAACAATGGCCCGCCTCAGCTTCTGGGACATAAAAGATCAGGTTATCGCTGTTCTGAGTATGGGAAAAGATGTTCTTATTCCTCTTGTTATTGGAAGTCTTGCAATCGGCATGATTACCGGTATACTTGTTTATCTGTTCTCCCACAGGCTTCTCTGCATTTTTCTCTTTCGCAGAGGCAGGAAAAAGTTGCTCAACAACTGAGGATCCCGGGCAAAAGAGGCTGTCAATGTTTAACAGTACCCTCTTCCAACGCTGGATTTACAGGTTTTTCGCCCCTCATCTCCTCCAGCGTAATACCTATGAAGCATTTAAACGGCTCCTTGAGGAAGACCGAAAATGCCATGAACTTATTGCGGATTTTCAGGATCTTTTTTTCAGAAAAGATCCTGCTGAATGGACCCGTATAGCACACCTCTACGCCGAGCTGAGCCTGGCTGTCGGTGCAATGGTAAAGGAGGTCACCGCCATTGCAGGACGGGATACCGCAGATCTGGCTGTCTATTATAAAAAATTTGACTCCTATATCAGGTATCTTCTGCAGCCGCCACCCCAGCCGACCGAACCACCCTTCATTCTCAGGCTGGAGGACAGTCGAATCCATCCATCGAAAACAGGAAACAAGGCAGCCAATCTCGGTCGGATTGTTCAGGAGCTGGGACACCCGGTACCACCCGGATTCGTAATCACAACCAATGCCTGGAACCGTATCCTTGAACACAATGATCTCCGTCCCGAAATAAACAACCTTCTCCTGAATTTTGATCCAGCCAACAGCTCCTCCCTGCAGACCATTTCAAAATCACTCACCGGCCTTATTGAATCAATAAAACTCCCTCCGGACCTTGAGCAGCCTTTCAACATTGCATCTCAGCAACTGATCAAAACTACCGAAAATATGAGAGATCCTGTTTTTGCTGTTCGATCCAGTGCGGTCAATGAGGATGGCATGAATTCTTTTGCAGGCCAGTACCTGTCTCTCCTCAATGTTCCCCCTGACAGGCTTCTGGATGGTTACCGGAAGGTACTCGCATCCAAATACAGTCCAAAAGCCCTGCTGTACAGGATCTCGGCGGGGATCAGTGATACTGAGGCACCGATGGCCGTAGTAATCATGAAAATGGTGCAGGCGGAACAGGCGGGAGTCATTTACACAACAGATCCCACCGGAAGAGAAAAAGAGACCGTTTTCATTCACGGTGTCCGGGGGAGCGGCGAAAAGCTTGTCAGCGGTAAAACGAAATCCGAACTGATTCGCTTTCACAAGACAGGCGGAAACTATCTTGATAACTTCTCAGACCTGGCACTCATTTCCAGAAATCAGGCTGATGATCTTGTCCGGATTGCACTGGATCTCGAGTTATTTTTCGGTGCTGCCCAGGATGTGGAATGGGCCTCGGACCAACGGGGAGTAGTTATTCTCCAGAGTCGTCCATTGAAAACAGCGGACGAGATTCCTGAAGAAAACAGCAGGGAAAACCTTTCAATGGACAACCTGCCTCTTCTGTACCATGGCGGCATTACCGCATCCGCTGGTATTGCCAGCGGACCTTCATTTTTTCCAGGCCCACAACAGGACCCCGACTCCATCCCCTTCAATGCGATACTCATTGTTGAGCATATCCCCGCATCACTTATCCTTCTCCTGCCACGATGCAGTGGTGTGATAGCCGCACATGGCAGCGTTGCCAGCCATTTTTCCACAATCTGCCGTGAACTGGGAATCCCCCTGGTTGTCAATGCTGAAGGCATCAACTCCAAGGTGCGGCCAAAGGAACAGATCACCGTGGATGCCGTGCACAGGAAAGTTTACCGTGGAGCAGACAAGACACAACCTCTTTTTCCCAGGGACACATCAACCAAAAAAAACCATCCTTATTTCCGAAGACTCCAGGCCATTCTCGATTTTATTACTCCCCTGAGTGTCCTCGACCCCGACGGAGATGACTTTATCCCCGGGGCATGCAGGTCTTTCCATGACATTGTACGTTATGCCCATGAAAAAGGTGTACAGTCCATGTTCGCCATAGGCAGTTCCGGGAGCAGGCGCGGTCGCAGAAAACTGCTGAAGACTGATCTGCCGTTCGAACTCTATCTCATGAATGTCGACGAAACAGCCCCCCACCATGGTGACATCATCACCATTGACCAGGTACATTCAACACCATTCCAGGCACTCTGGCATGGCCTGACCCACCCGTCCATTACCTGGGGAGATCACCAGTACTATAACTGGAAACAATATGACCGGGGTGCAATGACTGACGGATTTGTTTTTGCCGACAAGTCGGAATCCGCAAGTTATGGCGTATATGCAGCCGATTATCTCAATCTCAACATCAGGTTCGGCTACCATTTTACCGTTGTGGACACCCTCTGTGGTAAAAACAGTGAACAGAATTACTGTACCATCAGGTTTGCCGGTGGTGGTGGTACAGTAGAGGGAAGGTATTTCAGGTTAAAATATCTGGAGACAATACTTCGTCGTCTGGGTTTTTCAGTAAACGCCAAAACCGATCTTCTGGACGCGCGAATCGAAACCCTGCCGACTGACCGGATGAACCAGTGCCTGGTCACCCTTGGCAGAATGCTCGGGACATCCAAACTGATGGATATGGTCTTGAAAGACAGGAAATCTGTAGCCTCACATCTTGACCATTTTTTTCAGATAGATGACCGCTTCGGGGTACCTTGAAAAATTATAATTTTCCAGTTACCCATCAATTGAATCCAAAATCCTGTACTTCAGAAAATGAAAAAGGCCGGTATTATGAGCTATACAATCACATGGATAACCGAATATTTAGGCGTTGGTCGAGCCCCCATGTCCTACGATGATCTTGACTCCATCGGCCGCCAGGGAATAAATGCGATTTTCAATCTCTGTCATGAATTCAGCGACCTGCACCAACTCGAAGAAGAAGCTGGTTTTGAAGTCTATTATATGCCAATTGACGATGAATGCGCACCCGACATTGAAGAACTTGAGAAAGGTCTGCAATGGCTTGATGAAGCCGTTTATCTGAAAAAAAAGGTTCTGGTCCACTGCCGGTTCGGCCAGGGCCGAACCGGCACAATCACCTCCGCCTACCTCCTGCGCCGGGGGCTCGGCATGAAGAAGACACAGAAGGAGCTCAAAAAAACCAGCGCCAAACCAGCTACATACAGGCAATGGAAACTTCTCAGAAAATACAGCAGAAAACAGGGCCGCCTTTCCCTCAAGCCTCCCAGGGTTGCCCATGATCAACCGGACGACCTCGAACATTTTTACCGGGAATACCGCCTGCTTGCAAAAAAAGTTGATGCAAAAATGGCAGAAAACGGCACCAGGCAGCTTTGTGGTGCAGCCACCGACTGCTGCTGCCATACTTCGTTTTCCCTGCCTCTGCTCGAAGCACTTCATCTCAACGACTCCCTTAACCGACTGCTCAGCGCAGAGGCCAGGTCGGCAGCAATCGAACGTGCCCTGGCGTGCAGAGAGAAACTGCAGCATTGTTTGAAATGCCTCACTCCTCCACAGCCGTTCGGTCTGCAGGAACTCTATATAAAAGAAGGTATCCTGTGTCCCCTTTCCGTTAACGGTTCCTGCATTCTTTTTAAGGCAAGACCGATCCGCTGCAGAACTAACGGCGGCTCCACCCTTGACCCACTTTTTCTTGAATCGGTTATGGGAGAACTCTCCCGTCTCTCCCAGGAAACATTTCTCGTTCTAGCCGGTCAGTTTCCAAGGGGCACTGGTATCTATTCTTCCCTTATTGATACTGTTTCCGGAAAATTCATCCAGACTTATTTTCACCTGATGGCAAGAACAAAAAACCAATCCTGACCTTGATTAAGGCCACCTGTGTTTCCGACATACTTGCCAATTACAGGATTTAGGTGTTATTTTTCCGGGATGACTGTATCCTGAACTCGTCAGAGGATGAACCGAAGGGAGGCGAATGACTTTTTCAAAAAAACCTGATTGTAAATTTAAAATTCATTTCAGAATGGACCAGGACTGAACAGGATGAAAGAAGGGAAGCAATTGAAAAGACGTGTCCTCATCGTGGATGACGAAGAAGATTTTCTCGTTCTCCTGGAAAAGGTGATCTCAAGAAAATGCAGGTGCGAAGTGTCTCTTGCCACCTCCGGGTTCCAGGCTCTGGAAAAAACAGGCACCTGGCACCCTGACGTGGTGCTGACGGATATCAAAATGCCTGACCTGAACGGCCTTGAACTGTTAAAAAAAATTTCCGACACCGATTCCACCATCAGCACAGTGGTCATGACCGGCTATGGCACTATAGAAATGGCGGTACAGGCACTGAAAGACGGTGCTTATGATTTTCACCAGAAACCTTTCGACAATGAAAAAATCATCGGCTCCATCCACAGAGCTCTGGAACGAACCCACCTGCTGAGGGAAAACAGGCGTCTCCAGCAGCAACTGGCAAAACCGCTGTTGAAAACAGGATTTATCGGCCAGTCCAAACCCATTGTTCATACGGTGGAACTGCTCTCCCGTCTGGCAACGACCTGTGCCACCGTACTTATCCGCGGTGAATCCGGAACGGGAAAAGAGGTGGCCGCCCGGGCCATTCACAGTATGAGCAAACGAGCCGACAGGGAAATGATCACGGTAAACTGTCCCGCTCTTCCCGAACACATTCTTGAAAGTGAACTGTTCGGCTACGTTAAAGGTGCATTTACCGGAGCAGAAACCGACAAGGATGGGCTTTTCCTGGAGGCGGATGGCTCCACCCTGCTACTCGATGAAATCGGCGATATCCCTGTTTCCGTCCAGACAAAACTTCTCCGTGTCCTCCAGGAAAAGGAGATCCAGCCCCTGGGACAGACCCGTACAATCAAGGTTGATGTCAGGGTTCTCGCCTCAACCAACCAGAATCTTGAGGAAAAAATGGCCAGTGGCGAATTCAGGGAAGATCTTTTTTACCGGTTGAATGTCATGCCGGTAATCCTGCCGACTCTTTCTGAAATAGCAGAAGACATCCCCCTGCTTGCCCATCATTTTCTCAAGGAATTCAGCAGGGAATATGAACGGGAAGAGCTTGAATTCAGCCCCGAGGCGCTGCAGTTTCTCATGCGCAAAACCTGGAAAGGCAACGTCCGCCAGCTGCGAAACACCATCAACAGGGCCACCCTGCTCTGCCGCGAAAAACAGATCACACCCGAAGACCTGATGGCCTCGGCACGATTTGATCGCTACACCCAGCCCGAACCTGTCGCTGACTGTGCGTTTCTCTCCGGGAACTACAAGGAGGCCAAGGAAAAAACTATTCGACGATTCACAACCGCATACCTCACCCAGGCCCTGAAAAAAACAGAAGGTAACGTTTCGGCAGCTGCACGGCAGAGCGGTATAGACCGCCAGGCCTTTCAACGCCTCATGCGAAAATACAGGATCGTTTCAGAAGATTTTCGCAAATAGCCGTTGGGAAAGTCCACCACCATGCAACCTTTTTATCCTGTGCAACATTTTTAATGCAGGTATATCCCCATTCTCACGCCATAACCACCAGACAAATCCTCCCGGCACCGTACATCCACACGCGAACCTCTCCGAAAAACCGCCACGCCCTCACGACACAATAAATCATAATTTTCAACATGTTACGATGAAAGTACAGACCTGAATTGATTTTCAGTTCTACTGTCTCTGCAAAACTTATCAAGCATTCCGCATCATCTGGCACACAAAATGCTAAACGATTCACCATCATCGGGCGTATGCTGCCTGAACAACTCTCGGAGAGTATGCTGAAACCGGCACACTGAAGAAAAAAGAGAGAAACTGAATTTCTGCAACTTTTTTGTTGCACCTGGCTTTGTAAAGTTTACAAATGACACCACTCAGAAACCAGTACAGTACTCCCCTGCTGTTCTTTACCGTGTTGACGGTCTGCCTGTTTCTTCCGGAACGGAGTATGGCCCTGCAGGCACATGGTGAACCGGAGGGTATGTATGTTCACCAGATGGCCCATATTCTCTATATGGCGGCCCTTGGTTATCTGTACTGGGACACCCAGCGCTCAGCCTTCTCCAACCGGGGCTGGACCTACCTGCGGATCTTCTGCGTTCTAACTATTTTCTGGAATCTCCTTGCCCTCATCGGCCATGAGGCCACCCAGTATCTCCACCCGAAGGATTTCACCATTGTCGACGGATATTTGTTCAGTAAGGTCAATAAACCTTTAACGCTTGTAAAAATAGCCTACTATACAGCGAAACTGGACCATCTGCTGACGGTTCCCGCCATGTTTTTTCTCTATATTGCGCTTCGCTCGTTTTACCGGGCCTCCCTGGATGAGGAGGGTAACTGATGGAAATGTACATGCTTCCTTCCGTTATAACCGACATTATCGGCTCCCAGGTGATGATCATTCTTTCCTTCCTCTCTCTGCGATATACTTTTCTGCTGATTCGCCGGGAACCGGAAAATTTCATATGGGGTTTCCTCCACTACTTCTGCATCACCCTGGTTATTTTCTCCATCTCCAGGGCCGTGGGTCATATGGTCAAACAAGCCCTTCTTATCAGTGACCAGAAAGAAGTGTGGAAAATGATCTCTCCCTTTTCCGGAGGACTCAACACCCTGCTTATGATCTCTGTCTCGGCCGTTACCATCTATTATCACAAGGGTATTGAAAGCTACAGAGCTATCCAGAAAAAAGCCGAAAGCCTCAAGCTCGCCAATAAAAGCCTGGAAGAAGCGGGAGAAATCATGAAGGAGATGAACCTGCATCTTGAAGAAATGGTTGAAAGCCGTACCCAGGATCTGGCCCTGTCTGAAGAAAAGTTCAGAAATTTTTTTCATAACTCAAAAGACATGGTCTTCTTCTGTGACAAGACCGGACGCATTATTGATATGAACAGTGCCGGCCTGAAAATGCTTGATTATTCCGAAGACGCTCCTCCCTCCTTCTCCCTGAAGCACCTCTTCACTCACCAGGATGATCTGGAAAACTTCAATGCGACCCTGCAGAACCAGAAATTCGTGGAAGATTTTGAAGCGGAGCTGATCAAAAAAGATGGATCGATTATTTACACCCTTCTTTCCGCTACAGCCCTTGTTGATGACAAGGGAGAATTTATCGGCTGCGAGGGTATCGCAAAAGACCTTACCCGTTTAAAGGCCATGAACTCCCAGATGGTCAGTACCGAAAAAATGGCCTCGGTCGGCCAGATGGCTGCGGGTGTCGCCCATGAGATCAACACACCGCTTGGTATTATTCTCGGCTATGCCCAACTCATGAAAGATGATTTCCCAAAAGACAGTGAAGAGTACGAAAACCTGGTAGTCGTTGAACGCCAGAGCCAGGCATGCAGGAAAATCGTCGCTGATCTTCTCAAGTTTTCCAGACAATCAGGTTCCTCTCCCAGGGAAGTGAATATCAATGAAATCCTGACCGATGTCCTGGCCATAACGGAACATAATCTGCACCTTGATCATATTGAAGTGGAACGCTGTTTTGCGGAGAATCTGCCCGTCATCACAGGGGATGAGGAAAAACTCCGCCAGGTGTTTGTCAACCTGATCAACAATGCCCAGCATGCCATGGAAGACGAAGGCGGTGTCCTCACGGTTCGAACCAGGTATGACAGGGAAAAACGAATTATCACGGCGTCGGTCATTGACACCGGCACCGGAATTGACCCCAAGATCAGCAATCGGATTTTTGATCCTTTTTTTACCACCAAATCCGTGGGCAAGGGAACGGGACTCGGCCTGTCAGTCAGCTACGGCATTATCGAGGATCACAAGGGAACCATCAGGGTTGAAAGCCCTGTCATGTATAAGAGCAACAGCTGTCAACTCACCCCGGGAACGGCCATGCATATTGAGCTCCCTGTTCCTGTGGACAATGGGAAAAACTAAATTTCTTAACTGAAGGATCAAAATGGCTGAAATTCTAACTCTGGACGATGTCCGTGACGCATGTGTCCTTATTCAGAAAATCCTTTCCAGAAAAGGACATACGGTACACACCTTCACTGAGGAGGAAGACGCGATCAGGTATGTGGATAAAAACCATGTTGATCTCGCAATCCTGGATATCAAACTCAAGAAAATGAGTGGTATTGAGGTGCTGGCGGAACTGAAGCGACTCCAGCCTTCCATCAGAACGATTATCCTCACCGGATACCCCACTGTGGAAACAGCACGGGATGCCTTGAGTTTCGGTGCTGATGAATATTGCGTCAAGCCTATAGACAAGCAGGAACTGGAAAAGAAAGTAGAAAAAATACTCGCATCAGATGAATAGCATTGTTTTTACAACTCTGGTCATCAGAGTCTTTTATATTTCCTGATTACCAATGAAACTCAGGCACATCCCCAGGTTCGCAAGTGTCTGGCCAAGTTTTATGCGTAATTAGAATATATTTTTTAACCGGCCGTGCTGAAAACAGCTACGGAATCCTATTAACCCTTATAAAGGAGTGAGAAAGTGAAGAAATCATTCTGGCCTGTAACCCTTTTGACCGCGACAATTATTTTCCTCGTCGCCAATACCGGTTTTGCCGAAACGACCATTTCAGCCACCGAATATAAAGCTGGTGATACCGTTACGATCAAAGGAACAATCACCCCGGGGGAAGAGCTCTATATTGCTGTCGCCCAGCAGAAGATGTTTGCCCCGAAAGATTCAAACGGTGTCAATGAAAAGAAAAAGTTCAAGAAAAACGCAAAGAAATTCAATTTTAAACTCGATACTGCAATTCCACCGCTTTACTATATGCTGACCACCAACCGGGAAGCATTCGGAAAAGACAGCACCAAAAAATTCGGTGGCCCTTCTTTTCTCTTTAAAAAAGGAGGCGGACTCTACACCGCCACCATGTTCAAGCTGAAAAAAGACTTCAACTCCATTGATGCCGGTGCCAGATCCATGCTCGGCCCGATCAAGACCGCCGACCAGTGGAACATGCTGAAATGGGGCCATGAGAAAAAATATGGTATCAATACCGTCGTAAAAGAAGGAAACAAAAAGGGTAAAGTTGTCATCTTCGCCAGAAGTGTTCTCGGTCAGACCGATAATTACTGGGACAAGGGCACAACCATCCAGCTTGACAAGGCAACCGGACAGTTCACCGCCTCCTTTGCCACCTTCCGTCATACCGCGCCAAACACCAAATTCGACGTTTATGTGAACGGCACCAAGGCCGGTTCTTATAATGTTACCAAAAACGGTTTCTGGATGAACAAAGGGTACCGATATATGAACCCGATTTTCGTCGTTATCGGCGCAATCCTGGTGGGAACCTATTTTTCCATGATCGGTGCCGCCGGCGGTATGCTGATGGGCGCCTTCCAGGCCCTCGTTGTCCAGACCGCGGGACCTGTCGGTATCAATGCCGCCAACGTCCTTCGTCCTTCCAATATCGCCCTTACTCTCTTCTCCCCCCTGGGAAGCTTCTACCGCTTCGCAGTAGTTGAAAGGCGTGTGGCCTGGCCCGTGGGACTCTCCTTCGGTGCCGGTATTTTCATCGGTTCCGTATGGCTCGGTAAATACGCCACCCAGTACCTTTCCCTGAAGGCCTACAAAGAATGGCTGGGTGTACTGGTTGTCATCATGGCCATCAAAACCCTGATGGAAATGACTCCCAAGGCCATGGCCAAGAGAAAGAACATCAAAGCCATGACCCAGAAATTCAACGCTGCAGTCAAAAAAGCCAAGGAAGAAGGCGGCGCAGTGGAAATGGGTTCCATCGAACCGGTCAAATCCGGAATATTCGATTACCGCTTCAAGTTCTGGGGTGAAGAATTCCGTATCAATCCGGCACTGTTCGCCTTTCTCGGTATCATCGTCGGTGTTGTTTCCCGCGCGTTCGGTATCGGCGGCGGCTTCCTGCTCGTTCCGATGATGACCACTATTGCGGCCCTGCCCATGTACGTAGCTGTGCCGATTTCTCTTATCGGTACCTGTTTCTCCAGTATCGGTTCCTTCATCGGCTACGTGATGAACGGCTACCTGCCTGACCTTACTCTCGCCATTGCCATCATCATCGGTGGTTTTGTCGGCGGTATGCTCGGCAGCCGCTTCCAGAAACTTTTCAGCGAAAAAGCGCTGAAAATCATCCTGGCATGTACCCTGTTCTTCCTGTTCTTCCGGTTCCTGAAGATAGAATACTGGATCTAAGCCACAGGGTTCATCGGTAACAAATAACTTCCCCTGCGGCACTTAACTGCCGCAGGGGATACGGAAACAGAACATGGACACAGTTTTTGACACAGCATGGGAATATCTTTATTCCCTTATCCGCCAGGGAGTTTTGACTCTTGACTCTCTGCTCGGGCATCTGCATTTTCTCGGGCCCGTCGGAGTTATTTTCCTTCTTGGTCTTGTTACGGTCGGTATAACCAAGGTGCTGAAAAAATATATCCGCACCAAACGGCTCGTAAAACTGGAAAAAGAGTTTCAATACTGGCTCTCCCTGCGTGAAGAGGCCATGCGCTGCGAGGACAGGGAAAAGGCAAAGACTCTGGCAAAAAACATAGACCAGGCCAAACTCAACAAGGCCTACTACGACTATTTTTTTGAAGGACTGATGCTCAGCTTTATCACTTTTTACCTGCCTGTTATCTCCATGGCTTCCTACATTAATGAATCGTACCGGGCCGAAAGGCTCCTGGAAGTTTTCGGCAGGGATTACGTGTTCAGATTAGGCCACGACAACCCGGTTGTAATCGGAGCAGTTTTCTGGTTTCTCACCACTGTTGTTCTCCTCAACATTGGCCTGTATGTCATAAACTGGATAAAAAAACGTAACAAAATTTTAGACCACGGGCAGGAAAAAAAAAGAATTGAACTGCCCGGACAGGTAAATGGAAACTCACTTGATCAATCGGGCATCGAAAGATGTTCCTGATTCTGGAGGTATGATGATGAAAAAATCTGTTTACTCCATCTGCGGGATGTGCACTGTACGCTGTCCCATCAGGGTGGAAACAGAAAACAACAAGGTAACCTGGATCGAAGGGAATCAACATCTCTTAGGTGGTGCTCTCTGCGCAAAAGGTTCTGCCGGCCCGGCACTGGTTGCCGATAAAGAACGGCCCCAGCAGCCACTTATCCGTGATGGTGCCAGGGGCTCCGGCCGCTGGAAGGCGGTCAGCTGGCCGACAGCTTATGATTATATTACGGATAAGCTGAAAAATATAAAAAGTGAATATGGACCGGAATCCGTTGTCCTCAGCTCCAGGGGTGGCCCGTGGCAATCCCTGTACAAGGCATTTATTCACAGGTTCGGGTCTCCGAATTACACAAACCATGACAACACCTGTGGACGGAACACCCACCACTCCAGCCTTTCCATCAATGGCGTGGGCAGAAAAGGGTTCGTCTACGATATCAAGAACGCAAAACACCTGATTCTTTTCGGACGCAATATGTTTTCTTCCCTGCGTATTGCTGAAAACCTGCAGACCCTTGACATGCTCGACAACGGGGGTAAGCTGACCTACGTCGACGTTCGCCAGACAATGACCGGACTGAAGGCCACCCGTTTTTTTCAGGTACGTCCGGGGACGGATTATGCCCTGGCCCTGGGTATGATTCACGAAATAATCCGCAGAGAAGCCTATGACGCTGAATTTATTGAACGATATGTCACCGGTTTTGACCAGCTCTGTTATTTTGTAGAACAGTATACACCTGCATGGGCAGCCAGGGAATGTGGTGTACGTGAAAAGGCTA
Source organism: Desulfomarina sp. (assembly GCF_054039375.1). Lineage (NCBI taxonomy): Bacteria > Pseudomonadati > Thermodesulfobacteriota > Desulfobulbia > Desulfobulbales > Desulfobulbaceae > Desulfomarina > Desulfomarina sp. The sequence goes on from NZ_JBPLBA010000017.1 coordinate 12,438, forward strand.
TAAAAAACTTTGTGGATGAGCTGCAGGAAGACATGCCGAAAGTGATCTTCCATCCGGGCTGGAACTATTCCAGGTACAAAGATTCCTTCTATGCCGCAAGAGCCCTGCATATCCTGAATGTCCTCATGGGCAGCATTGAACAGAAGGGTGGTCTCATTATTCCCAAGGGACCAGGTGACTGCGGAGTACCGTCCATCAGAAATATTGATTTTCCCAAGCCGGATATCAAACGTGGTGATGGTGTCGGCTGGAAATACAATCACTTCGACAAGGGACCGGGGCTTGCCCATCTCTTCTTTCCCACCATGGAGAGTGAAGACCCCTATCCGATCAAGGCCTGGATAGCCATGCGCCATGATCCGTTTTCATGCATGCCCGAGCCCCAGAAGCAGGAAAAATATTTTGATAAATGTGACCTGCTCGTATCCATTGACGCTCACTATAGCGAATTCGGCTGGTACTCCGATGTTATCCTGCCGGAATCCACCTACCTGGAAAGAGACAATGGCATCTGTGTCCAGAAAGGCCCCAAGCCACGATTCGGCAGGAGGCAGAAAGCGATAGAACCGGAAAACGATACCAAGCCATCCTGGCAGATCTTCAAAGACCTGGCAGACCGCCTGGATATGAAGGATTTCTTCCCATTTGACACCATTGAAGATTACTGGAAGTGGCAGCTGGAACCAACGGGATTCAAACTTGAAGACTTTGACGAGAAAGGTTTCATCCCCCTCACCGACAAGGTGATCATGTACGATCCGAAAAACCTTGACGGCCAGTTCAAGACTCCTTCGGGAAAAATTGAAATCATCAGCAAGAAACTGGACGATGCCGGCCTGCCCTCCCTGAAGGAATATGAATCGCCCATCAGACCACCGAAAGGCATGTTCAGGCTGGTCTATGGCCGCACCGCTGTTCATACCCACGGTCATACCATCAACAATCCGCTCCTCAATGAGCTGATGCCTGAAAACAGCCTGTGGATCAATGTCAAGGCTGCCAAGAAACTGGGTATTTCAGATGGTGACCTGGTTGATGTTGTCTCGGAGAATGAAACCTACAGCGGAACAGTTCCCGCACGCGTGGTAGAATACATCCATCCGGAAGCAGTCTATACCCTGCACGGTTTCGGTCGGGAGATTCCTCTCCAGACCAGGGCCTGTCATGCCGGAATCAGTGACCAGAAACTGATGGATAACAAACTGGAAGACTGGGACCAGGCTGGTGGTGCCATTAACCTCTGCGAGGTTTTTGTTGTCGTCCGTCGCAGTGTCAGGAGTGCCAAGAGGAGGGTTGAGTTATGAACAAATATATGATCTACCTCAACGGAAAACGATGTATAGGCTGCCACGGTTGCGAAATCCACTGCAAGGCCAACAAGAATCTGCCGGTAGGACCTCAACTGTGTGAAATTGATCACTCCGAGATGGTCACTGTCAAAAGTGTTTCCAAAACGGAGTTCTTTTTCCGTTCCTGCTATCATTGCGAGGAACCGTTCTGTGTGCCGATCTGTCCGACGGATGCCATGATCAAACGGGAAGACGGCATTGTCTATATCGACCAGGAAAAGTGCATTGGTTGCATGGCCTGTGCCGGTGCCTGTCCGTGGACAATTCCTCAGATGAATCCCGATACCAAAAAAGCAGTCAAGTGTGATTACTGTATGGATCGCGTGGACGCAGGCCTGAGACCGGCCTGTGTCACCAAATGCACCACCCATGCCCTGAAATTTGTTATCCTTCAGGAAGTGGAATAATTCTCCGCATCAGCGTGATATCATCCTGTCACTACTCTCAGGGGCAACAACTCTATGGTTTTGTTGCCCCTGAACTGTAATTGCTCACAGGCACGCCGCTGTCTGCAGCTTCAGTATCTTTTTTGCATTCGCGCTGGTCTGCCTGGCAATTTCCACTGCCGATTCGGATCGTAATGAAGACAAAGCATTCAGAATATCCGGCAGATATTCAGGGCTGTTAGGCAAACCTTTTTTGTCGGCTGGAACCATATCAGGTGCATCTGTTTCAAGAACAATTGCCTCCAGGGGGAGTTCGGCAGCCAGTTTTCTGATTTTTCTTGCCCTCGCCCATGTCAGCATACCGCCATAGCCCAACACAAACCCGAGCCGCAGGTATATTTCCGCCTGCTGTCTACTGCCGTTAAAAGCATGAACAATACCACCATAACTGAAATGTGACCGTCGCAGCACAGCCAGCACCTGATCGTGGGCCTTGCGCACATGGAGCAGGATCGGCAGGTGCAAATTTTCCGCAATCTCTAGCTGTCCCCTGAAATTTTCCTGCTGTTGCTGAAAATTTTCGTGCCCATGCTGAAAATCAAGACCAATCTCCCCCACGGCAACCACCTTTTCTCTTTCGCAGAGATTACGTAAAACCTCAAGAGCATCCGGCTCACAGGGAAAAAGAGGATGTAATCCCAGGGCTGGATGGAGATATGATTTTTTACGGCACAAGGAGAGTATTTCCTGCCAGTCATCATACCGGTAACCTGGAATAACGAAATCAGTAACCCCGGCCTTCCGGCTGCGGAACAGAATACCATCAAGGTCTGAAACAAGAAGAGAATGATTAAGATGACAGTGGGTATCAATGATTCCTGTTTTCCTTTCCATCCGTCCCCCTCTGTTCGCGGAAATGAAATATGATTGAAAAGAGACTGGAAAAAAGCTAGGTTAGTGTCTGTTCACAAATGAACAAACTCTCCTTTTACATTGACCTTTTTCATGAACAGTTACAACGATAATTTCTTAAAATGGTTCCGCCACGTGTCTCCCTATATTCATCTTCACCGGGGAAAGACCTTCGTTATCATGATTCCGGGAGACTGCATTGACCAGCAGAACTTTCCAAATATTATCTGGGATATCGCCACCCTGCATTCCCTTGGTATACGCCTTGTCATTGTTCACGGGGCAAGAATACAGATCGAAAAGGAACTTTTAAGGGAAAACATACACTCCCGTTTTCATAAAGGGTCCAGGATTACGGAAAGAAGCCACCTGGAACCCGTCCTCAGGGCTGTCGGCGCCACACGTTTTCAACTGGAGGCTCTTTTTTCCAGTGGCCTGCCTGACTCTCCCATGTCCGGAGCAAAAATAAAACTTCGCAGCGGCAACTTCATTACCGCGAAACCCCAGGGAGTAATCAACGGCATAGATCACCAGATGACCGGAAAAGTGCGCAGCGTTGATACTGAAGCCATTCTTGACATTGTCCAGGGCGGGGGACTGCCGCTCCTTTCTCCCCTGGGATATTCGGTTACCGGGGAAGTATTCAACCTCTCGTTTGCCGATGTCGGAATCAGCGTAGCTGCAGCCATTCAGGCCGATAAAATTCTGATTTTCAATGATGACGGCCCCATCCATGACAAAAAGAACAGTCTCTATCGTCAGTTGACAATAGAGCAATGCAGAACATTTCTCCGGGACCAACAGGACCACGCACCCGCCAGCTCCTATTTTTCCCTGCGTGCCTGCCTGGCCGCCTGCAGGCGTGGTGTTCCCAGGGCACATATCATTTCATCCATGGAAGACGGTACACTGCTCAAAGAGCTGTTTACCCGGGACGGCAACGGGACGATGGTTTACGGTGATCATTATGAATCCATCAGAGCAGCGGAAGCAAACGATGTTGTCGGTATCATGAACCTCATTTCTCCCCTGGAGAAAAAGGGAATCCTGGTAAAACGATCCCGCGAACTCCTGGAAAATGAAATAGATTATTTTACCGTAATGGAAAAGGATAATATGATTATCGGCTGCGCAGCTCTTTACCCGATTGACAATGCGGCTGCGGGAGAGCTGGCATGTGTAGCGGTTTTAAAAGAGTACCAGAAAGATGGCCGGGCAAAACAACTGCTCGACCATATCGAAAAAAAAGCGAAACAACACGGCATGAAACAGATCTTCGCCCTGACCACAAGGACCGCCCACTGGTTTCTCGAACAGGGATTTATGGAAACAAGCCTGGACATGATGCCGGCAAGCCGGAAAAAATTATATAACTACCAGCGTAACTCCAAGATTTTTATTAAAACTCTTCAGGATGCCGTCCAGGTGTAACTCCTCACAGGGGGTGCCTGTGAGGAGTTGCACCCGGGTGTCTACAGAGTTATTTTCGAGACCATCTGCTCCAGGTTTTGAGCCAGATTCTGAATATCCTCCCCGTTATCCTTGACCTTATCCGCAGAATTGGAGGTCGCCTGACTATGCTCGGAGACTTCACTCATATCACTTGCCACCTCACTGGATACGGTCGACAGCTGGGCAACATTTTCAGTAACTTCCTGGATCCCCAGGGACGCCTGTGAAATATTGTCTGCTATTTCCATTGTAGTCGCCGACTGCTCTTCTACTGAAGTTGTAATGGTCGAAACAATGGAGTTCACCTCATTTATTATTTTGGTGATCTGTTGAATCTGGGTCACCGTTCCTGCGGTGGAGTTCTGAATACCTTCTATTCTGGATTTGATTTCATGGGTAGCATCCGCCGTCTGCTTTGCCAGATCCTTTATCTCATTTGCCACAACGGCAAAACCCTTTCCGGCCTCTCCCGCCCGTGCAGCCTCGATGGTTGCATTCAGGGCAAGCAGATTGGTCTGCTCGGAAATCTCGGTGATTGTCTCTGTTACCTTGCCGATTTCAGTAGCAGCAAGTCCCAGCTCATCAACTTTTTCAGATGCGGAATTTGCCTCTGCCACCGCCTCTCCGGAAATGGTCTGGGCCTGCTCGGTATTGTTGACAATCTCTGTAATAGTCGATGTCATCTCTTCTGTCGCAGTGGAAACCAGGGCGATATTGGTGGAAGCCTCTTCCGTCGCCGCGGCCACGGTATTCATGTTGGCACTCATCTGTTCCGCCGCCTGGGCCACATCAACTGAAATTGAAGAGGTGGCCTTGGCCCTTTCCTGCATTTCAACAGCAATATTTCCAAGCGAAGTGGAAAGATCACTGAGTTTTTGTGAATTTTCAGAAACTTCACCAAACATATTATTCAGATTTCCGCTCATATCATCAAGATAATGACCAATCTGCCCTATCTCATCTTCACCTCTAATGCCTGATTTCCGACTCAAATCACCGCTGCCGATTACCTGCGCGAATTCGTTGATTTGATTCAGTCTGCCGATAACCTTCTGGATTACAATAATTCCAATAATAGAGAAAAAGATACCGGTGCCGAGCCCGGCAAGCTGCAGGGCAAGAAGCAGGAAAACTGATGATTCAGCATCTTTCTGCATCTGAACCACTGCCTTGTTCATGGCGGCAAGAAGATTATTGGAATGCTCCTTTATCCAGCGCAGGTCTTCCTTCGCAGACGGAGCCCCGGCAATCACCCTCTCCATTTTCCCCCTGTATTCCTTCCAGAGAGGTTGAACATTCTGGAGAAGCTGCAACGCTTCACCTTCCACCGGAGGGCAGGAAAAACTTTTCTTGCTGTCCACGGCCAGTGACAACGGAATCTCTCCTCCCTGCATCAGGCTGTTGAGGGTTGTATTAAAAATTCGCATGGAGTTGGCGGATGCGTTAAACGCCTTTTCCCGGAGACCCCGGTCTTCGGTACTTACTCCTTCCAGAAGTTCTCTGGTCATTTTCTGACTGAGCATCCGCTGTCGTCCGGCCATATTAATAAGGGCACCATCATTCTTCTGGTTGTTGGTTACCCACCAGGTGACAAGAAACATCCCAAGAATGATTAACGCCAGACTGCCGGTGACAAGTATGATTTTTGTCCTCACTTTCATAAAACGTACTCCTCCAATCACTGAAATTCCTGTCTGAGCTGTTCATACACCTGGATCCGTGACAGTTTCGTGATATTCTTCCCGATAACACCTGGCACAGAAAAGAAACAGGCTTTTCCCATAACAGTTACTCTATTTCTCCTATAATTTGGGTTTATCACAATTCAGCCATAGATGTAAAATTTTTTCTCCGGAAAAAACACTTTAACAGAGCTCTTTTTTCAAGTTGTCGAAATATATCATCTTTTCATCTAAAACCCCGGGGCACATTGTAATATTATTTTATTTCTGATAGTCTTTAAAGTACCTTGAATAATTATCTAAAATAGTGTCTGTCCAAAAATGAGGATTTTGTTCGAGATCAAGACGCACGGGAAATTTTACCGTAGGCATACTGTTGATATTCCGAAGATAAAATTTATCGGCAACGCAGGTATCGGGCAAAAAGACTAAT
>NZ_JBPLBA010000018.1:0-12732 GCF_054039375.1 Desulfomarina sp.
TCTTTTTGCGGGGTTCCCATGAATAATCGTTGTGGATTCAGGCGTTGAAAAAAACGCAGGTCATTTCCAACAGCAATCAATACCGGAACAATGACCAATGTTACAGGTGTCGCAAAGAGTTCTCCCCAGGCAATGGACAGGGCAGCCGGAATCAGGTACTGTGCCTGTTCTGAGGTTTCTAAAAGCAGTGGTGTCAGGCCGCACACCGTGGTTACTGTTGTGAGAAAAATTGCCCGGAAGCGGCTCCCGCCTGCCAGGAGCAGTGAGGTCTGCAGGTTTTCGCCCCTCTTTTTCAATTCATTGAACCTGGTTATCATCACCAGGCTGTCATTGACTACAACCCCCATAACGACCATCATGCCGAAAAATGAAAGGATCGAGAGTGAAGTCCCGGTGATGAAATGACCCAGTACCGCACCCACAAAGGCAAAAGGAATAACGGACATTATGACAAAGGGCTGCCAGTAGGATTTGAGCGGAACGGCGAGCAGGGAATAGATCAGGAGGAGGATCATGACAGTGATACGCAACATTCCCCCCTTGAGTTCGCTGATCTCCTGCAGCTCCCCGGCGCCCCTGATATTGACTCCCGGATAACGGTGTTTGAATTCCGGTATAATGTGTTCTTTGATCCACTTGAATGCCTCACCCGGACTTATGATTTTTTTATCAAGAGACGCCTTGACGCTGACAACCCGCTTCCCGTTCTGGCGCAATACAACTGAGGGGGTAAAACCAGTTGCAACAGTGGCTGCGGATGAAAGCGGAATCCACTGTCCCTTTTCGGTTTGAATACGAACTTTCAGAAGATCTTCCGTATGTTGTCTTTGCTGTTTCTTATACTTTACAAGCACTCTTACTTCTTCTCCATCTCCCTGAATGCGCTGAACCTCGAGTCCGCCGAAACCATCTCCAATCTGCCGGGCAAGATCGGCGGCAGTGAGTCCCAGGTGCCTGGCTGATGGTTTGAGTTTTAACCGTATCTGTGGTTTACCCTGTCTGATGTCGTCACGGACATCACTGATACCTTCAAGAGTGGCCAGGGAGTCGGCTAAATGGGTGGCCGCCTTCTCCAGTACAGTTTCATCGCCACCGTCAAGCTCGATTTCAAATTCTTCCGAGGAAGCAAAAGATCCGCTGAAGCTCAGGGACTCGACACCTTCCAGCACACCGACCTTTTTTCGCCATCTTGCCACTGTCTCCATGGTCTTCATTTGCCGTTTGTCCTCCGGTTGCAGTTCCGCAAAAATCAGAGCCGTGAGAGGCCCGGTCATGGCCGTCATTATTTTGGCAATGGGGGCGGTTCGGGTGTGCAGTTCGGCCTCAATTTCCCTGTTCAACTCATCTGCCGCCTGTTCAATGGCGTCAATATTGGCACGCGTCAGGTTCAGGGGACTGCCGCTCACCATTTCCAGGTTCACGGAAATGGTCTGCCCCGGCACTTCAGGAAAAAAGACAGTGCGCACCCAGGCGTTTGAAATTATGGTCCCCGAACACAGGGCTATGGTCAGCAACAACACTATCGCCGCATAACGATGACGTAAGGCGTGGTACAGAAGGGGTTGATAGACTGTATGGTTGGTGAAGGATAAAAAGGTGTCGGCCAGAGACTGTATTTGCCTCCAGACGCGGGGTATAATTCTTCCGGATGTCGGCAGGGTAGTGTTAATCCGGATGGCTGCCAGGTGGGCCGGTAGTATAAGCTTGCTCTCCAGCAGTGACAGGAGCAGGGCAATGACAACCACCACGGAAAAACCGGCAAAGACCTTTCCCATATCATTATTGATCAACAGGAGGGGAAAAAAAGCCGCCACCGTGGTGAGGCTTCCAAAAACGGTGGCTGTGGACACCTGCTTTACTCCGTGGATGGTTCCCGCCACAGGATCTTTGATTTTCCTGCGGGACGTAAAGACGGATTCGCCCACTACAACTGCGTCATCCACCAGGATGCCGAGGACTATGATCATACCGAATGTGGTGATCTCGTTCAGGGAATACCCGAAAAACCTGTCACCCATCAACATCAGTGTGCCTGCCAGTGAAATGGGAATACCCATGGCTACCCAGAAGGCGAGCCTGATGTTCAGGAAAACAGCCAGCAACGCAAAAACAATCAGCAGTCCCTGGAGAAAATTCCTTGCCAGCAGTGAGAGTCTTGTCTTCATATAGCCGGCATATTCACCCCAGATATCCACTTTGATATTGTCCGGGAGCTGGTGCCGGATTTTGTCCACTACCCGGTGAGCAGCTTCGCTCACTTCGAGAAGATGCCCTTTTTTGCTGGTGTAAATCTGCAATCCTACGGATGGCAGACGTTGAAAACGGGCAAAACCGTTTTCCTCTTTGAATCCATCCGTTACGTTGGCCACATCTCCTGTCAGCAGACTACTGCCATCGGGCAGGGTCATCAGGGGAAGAGCTGCAAATTCACTGGAGCCGCCGGCCCTGCTGTCGGCACGAAGCAGCACCTGTCCACTGTCCCCCTCGATTCCACCCATGCGGTAATCGAGGGAGGCCCGCTGTATGGCCGCACTGATATCGTTCAGTGACAGGTTCCAGGCCTGCAGGCGGTCATTGTCCACTGCGATACGGATTTCCGGGGTAAGCAGGCCGAAGGGCTTGATTCTTGTGATCTTCGGGTGTGCGAGGAGCGCTTTTTTTATGTTGACGGCTGTCTTCTGCAGGGTGGCTGTATCGGTGTCACCATAAATCTGAACCAGTAGTGCCTCAACCTTGAACTCATCCCTTCTGATAGAGGGTCGTTCTGCCATGCGGGGCAGGTCCGTGATACTGTTCACCCGTTCCTGGATTTCATTTTGAAAACGATTTAAAGCAAATCGACTCGTTTTCTGCACCCAGACTGTGGAAACATCCTGCTCGGAAAATGATGATATCTTTTTTATACCGGCCATCCCCTCCAGGCTTGTTTCAATTTTTCGGGAAATGGTCTGGTCGATCTGTTTTGCACTTGCACCTGGGTATATTGTCGTGATGGTGACGGAGCCTGGAGAAATAGCAGGAAAGCCCTCGATACGGATAGTTTGAACAGCGAATAAACCTCCTGCAAGAACCAGCAGCATCAGCAGATTTGCCGCAACAGGATTTCTGGTGAACCAGGCTGAGAGATTATCTGACATCGGTTGTTTCCTTTTGTTCCAGTGGCTGAACAGTCAGGCCATCAATAAAACTGGAATTGGGGAAAGCCGCAATCCGTAAAGGCCCCTGTCCGGTTGTCTCAGGTACAGGAATACAGGCAAAACCACTGGTGTAAAAAAGAGGGTTGAGATGGTGTTTACGCAGTCGTCCTGTCTGGTCCACAAACCAGACAAGCCCCTGTTTTGTCAGGGCTGATTCCGGAATCCGCAGCAGGTGGGGGATCTGTCTGCCAGTGATTTCAGCCCTGACGAAGGTTCCGGGCAAGAGGGGTGGGCTGAAGTCCATGGGATGTTCAACACGCAGTATCAAGGTGCGCAGGCGAGACTGTCCATCCAGGTGATAGCTTTTTCGGACGACCCTGGCCGGCCAGTTTGCAGGTTTTCCGGTATCAAACAGTGTTACCTTTGCCTGTCGGACATCCTTCGGCAGCAGGTCCCAGTTGCCGGGGTCAAGATGAATACTTATTTCAACACTCTCGGTCCCGAAAAGTGTTGTAATTTCGTCAGTCGCGAATATCACCTGGCCCGGATTGACATTCCGCCTGACAATGATGGCATCAAAGGGTGCACGGATTTCCGTCTGCCGGAGCATGGTTTGGGCGTACGCCAATGCTGCCCGCGCGGCTTTTACTTCAGAGCGCGCGGCTGCAAGCTGGGGTACGTGCAGAACAAGAGGCGAGGCGGGCTCTCCCCGCAGACCGGATTGTTTCCAGTTGGTTTGCGCGTCCTTTGCCTCCCGTTCTTCTTTCATCAGGTTGATCCTGGCGACAGCCAGTCTGTTCCCTGCTTCGGCCACCTGCAGACGGAAGGCACTTTGTTCCACACGCACCAGCAACGCACCTTTTTTCACCTGATTTCCCGTTTCCAGCTGGTCGGCCAGGAAAATAACCCGGCCCTGGACCTGGCTTTTAACTGTTATCTGTCTGCGGGGGACAACTTCTCCAAAAGCTGCAATAACGGCGCCGCAGGTCTCCGGTTTAACCGACCGGACGGTGACGATCTCTTTTCCTGCAGTGACTCCACCGGTGTTGATGCCTTTGTCTGTTCGGGGTTTAAGGGAAAAAGCGGTAAAAACCGCTGGAATGCATATCGCGGCCGTGAGCAAAAAAATCCTCCACCTCTTCATTGCGAATCGCCGCATAACCGCTTGTTTTTCTTTTTTTTGAGTCATTGCTGAAAAGAATTCCGGCTGTCGGTCAGGCCGATCCCGAGGGCCAGGGCCAGGTCAATGCGATTGCTCAGCCGTTCGGTGACTGCCTGGTTTAATCTGTTTTTTATGGACATCTCCTGTTCCCTGGCGATCAGAAGATTTTGAATGCTGTCCAGTCCCTGGCGGTATCGGTCTGCGTAATATCGGCTGCTTTTTTCCGATTCAGCAGCCGCCACCCCCAGGGCCTGAACCTGTATTCCGTAATCCCGTTCAAAGTCAAAACCGTCAGCCACCTCTTTGAATGCCTGCAGTACTGCTGCGCGCAGATCCATCAGTGATGCCTGAAATTCTGATTGCCCGGCCCGCGCAGCCGCCTTTAATCTTCCGCCGTCAAATATGGGCTGTAAAACTGAACCAAGGATGCTCCAGTAACTGGTGGCACTTCCGAGATTTCCAAGACTTGCCGCTTCTCTGAAAAGCTGCCCGGAAAGATTCAGTTCAGGCAGTCGCGCTTTTACTGCCGCATCTGCAAGCAGACGAGCTGATTCCGCTTTGGCCAGGGCTGCCTGGATGTCCGGTCGGTTGAGCAGAACTGCAGCCGGTGTATTAACCGGTGGAGGTTGCACCTCTGGCAGGCTGGACCGGAAGACCGATTTCCCTTTTGGATATCGTCCCAGCAGGACTTCCATTGCACGCTTTTCCCGAAGAAGTGCTGTTCGCTCTGCGCTGACATCGGCCTCTGCTATTTTCAGTCTGCTGGTGGCCGTGGATATTTCATCCGGATTCCCGAGTCCGTTTCGATACCGTTTGATCAGGAAATTCCGGATATGGTCCAGGACAGCCAGCCGCTCCTGTTCAATTTTGACCGAATGTTCCAGGCCGACGATATGTATCCATGCCTGGATAACTCTGGCCGCCAGTGCGTCCCTGGCGTGAAGATAGAGTTGCTCTCTGGCTGCCACATCCTGTGTTGATGCCTTATATTCATCAGCCAGTCGGCCCCATATATCAATTTCCCAGCTGATTTCCAGTGATATCCTGCGGGAACGTGAAATTCGTCTTTTCCCTGTTTCGGCATCCATGCCCTGGTTGTCCCGATTCCCTGAAAAACCGGCCTTGACCAGAGGGAGTTGCCTTGACCGGGTTTCGTTTGCCAGAAACCCTGCACTTTTCAGGCGATGGGCAGTGGCTTTGAGATCAGGATTATTGTCAAGCGCCTCCTGGACCAGGATTTTCAACTGCCTGTCATGAAACAGGTCCAGCAGGTTTCCGGTGACAGGCAGTTTTTCGATGGGAGCCCTGTTCTGCCAGGTACGGGGAAGATCTTCCGGCAGATGAGTCTGGGCCTTGTGAGGCAGTGATCCGCAGGCAGAAAAGCACAGCAACATCGACAGACAGAAAAAAAATGTGATGCCGTGTCCCATGCCTGTCCCGGGAATTTTCATCAGTTCAGGTTAGAAGGAATAGCTTAAACTTAAGGAACCGGCCAGGACATAACTGTCATCGATCAGGGGGCTGTCTGTAATTCCACTGCCCAGGAATTCATAATTGATACCGCCCTGGAGGTACACGTTGGCAGAAATTTTCACTCCGCCATTCAATCCAATAAATGGTGTGAAAGTGGATTTTCCATCATAAAAAGCCCGGTCATCCCTTACCTCCGAGTGTCGTACTCCATAATAGTAGCCGATCACTTTTTTTGATTCCCAGTTCACGCCGATAACAGGTTCAATGGCCCAGTCTTCACTGCCGAAGGGGAGTGAATACTGGACGGCGACACTCTGGCCCTTATGGTTGTTTGTCACATCGCTCATGGCCACGATTCCAATACTGCCTATGGGGGTCTCTGTCGTGAGTGAAACTCCTCCTTCAATGACGAAATTTCGATTCTCCATCCCTTTGAGATAGGCACTGTCAGTGCTGTCATATGGGGCCGAACGCCAGGAGCCGAGTAAATTGATTTCACACCCCTCCTGGGAATAAACCGTGTAGCCTATCCCGTTGAAATCCAGGGTGAAATTACCGTTCTGGTAGGTGATTTCCGGGAAAGGCATTGTTTTATTGTTAACGCCTTTGAAAGGGTTTGTTGAAAAGCCGACGCCCAGGCCCATGACCAGATGTTCGTCAATGGAGAGAAGGGGAAGACCGAGTATCGTGTAAGAACGGAGTAAACCTGTGGTCTGCGGCTCTTTGCTTTCCTCTGCGCAGGCGGAAAAGGGGATACATAATACGATAAGAATAAGCAGATATGCTCTGCCGGATTGAAAATTGTCGGGTATGTTTTTCTGATTATTTTTCATCATCTGGCGGCTCCAATATATTTGGCTGATAAATCGACCCCATTGTCGATCGTTTTGTGAATATTGATCGATCTGCAGGCAATTGTCTGTTTGAGTAATGTTGAGAATTGTTAGAGGAGAGTACAGAGAAACATGAAGGCAGTCTGGTGGCTAAGATATAAGCCACCAGGCCGTACAATAGAGACATATCAGTAGAGGAAACAGTATATGATTGGTGGTGACAGTCATATCCGGGCTGGTGGTGGAGGAAAGGTCAATCACTGAACCCTGCGAAAAAGGAATCCGGACAAGGATAACAGCTCCTCGCTGTTTCGTTGTACCACACGAATGACATCACCTGTGTCGGGTCCGAGACCATGAATCACGGCCAGTCGGTCACCTGCCGTCTGCAGGACAGCCTGTCCCGTCTACTCCGCTTCCTCCCCCAGGGGGAGTTTGATGGTATAATGGAGTGCCAGAAAGCCATGTTCAATCTTTAATTGCATGTTTTTAAACTGCAGTCCGGGCGTCGGGTGAAGCATTCTGTAGGAACCTGTCCTTGATTTCCAGGATGCAGGAATAGGGCTGATGACGATTTTTTCGCCAAAATATATTTTCTGTCCACGGAACCTGGCCAGCAGTACTTCCCTCCCGTTTATTTCGGTATGGGTTATGCCGAGTTCATCTAACCCTTCCAGGTCTATGGGAAACAGGCCAAGCAGTTTATACTGCAGATGATATTGGCCATCCTCACGCAGAACGAGATTTAATGTGTCGTCGTCGTTTATAAGTTTGAGTTGATCACCATCTCGGGTAATCTTCACGGTAGTGTTGCTGGTTGAATAATATCCCGGAAAAGATATTAAGTCTTCCGGGGGTGTCGGCAGTTCTGTCTCGGCAAGTTTTTCAGTCGCTTTTCTTTTGATCCCCGTTTTTATTTCCAGAGCCATATTGAGAGCATCTTCAGCTATGTCATGGACACTGTTTGCAGACGATTCCGAGTTTGCCAGTACAATGACAGCCAGTTGATATCGTGGCAGGGTGATTAACATGGAATGAAATAAGAAGGTATCTCCCCCGTGCATTGCCTTGAGACCCCGGTTTTCATGGTTCTGCTGTTTCAGAAACCAGCCCAGACCCATCTGGCGTCCCAGGTCGAAGGGTGCGTTACCGTCCTGGAAATGCAGCATTTTATCCAATGTTTCTTTCTGAATAATCTGTTGTCTGCCGAACCGGCCGCCGGCAAACACCATTTTGGTGAAATTGGCTAGATCAAGCACCGTGCTGTTAAGCCCGCCGGCCGGGAGATCACGCAGCGGTAATATTTTTGCTTCTTCATCATCAGAATAGCCTTTTGATGATTGCGGATCATTCTGTAATGTTTTGAAAATAGAAGAATGAAACATTTCCAGGGGCATGAGCAGTTTCCGGTCAATGAATTCGCTGTAGGGTTGCCTGCTTACTTCCTGAATGGCGTGACCCAGCAGTGTCATGCCGATATTGGAGTAACAGAATATTGTGTCTGGTGGATAGGCGGTGTATTCGTCATGGAGTAAATCGACCAGCCGGGTAAAGTCCTCCGGTTCTTCCTCCCACATGCCCCGGTTATAGTCCGTCGGCAGTCCGGAATGATGGGTCATGATATTGCGGGGGGTTATGTCGCCTGTTCGTTTAAACCGGCTTTTCATGTGGAACTGCGGCAGTATCACCCGCAGGGGCTGATCAATGTCCAGCCTGTTTTGTTCTGCAAGAAGCATGGCCGCTGTCGCGGTGAACAGTTTGGTGATTGAGCCGACACGATAGACGGTCTGCGGAGTCGCACGGATCTTGTTTTTTCTGTCTGCCCAGCCAAAACCCTCTGCCCATACGGTATTCTGGTTATCAACTACCGCAATGGACAGGCCGACAATATCGTTTTTTTTCATTTGTTTCCGGATGAGTCGCGAAATCTCCCGGTGCATGGTGCGGTAATCAGCCTGTGCTGCTTCCGGTGAATGTGCAGGGGGCGGTGCGGCAATGCCGGTCAGGGGAAAAATGAGGGAAAAACCGATTGAAATAACTGCTATAAATATGGACATGATATCTGTCTCCTGAAGAGTGAATTCTGAGCCGCATGCAGGCAGAATGCAGCAAATATATCGTACAGCAAAGGGAAAGGCTGTTGATGAAATGTTGTAAAAATGCAACAGTTCGTCTTGACCCTGTTACAAATCTATAACAAAAAACCGGCAGACTTTTATCGGGGTTTGCACTATTATTTACATGATTCCAGATGAAACTCAGCCTGACATGTATCCAGCCATATTTTCAGGCCGGCAAATGCGGAATGACCGATGAAAGAATTGCGTACACCCCATGACAAAACTGACAAATTGATTCTTTTACTTGTGGAAGATGATATCCGTCTGGCTCGACTGATACAGGAGTATATGGAACAACATTCCTTTGTTGTTCATATCGAAGGGCGTGGTGACACCGCAGTAGTGCGAATCTGTGAGGAACAGCCTGACCTGGTGATACTGGATCTCATGCTGCCGGGGCTTGATGGATTGGATGTCTGTCGCCAGGTTCGTCCTCAATACAAAAAACCCATACTGATGCTTACTGCCAGAGATGAGGATATCGATCATGTTCTCGGCCTGGAACTGGGAGCGGATGATTATGTGATAAAGCCGGTCAAACCACGGGTACTGTTGGCTCGTATACAGAATCTGCTGCGGCGGTTCAGGCAGGAACCGGAGCCCCGGGCATCTTTTGATATCGGTGACCTGCATATCTCCAGTAAAACCCGGGACGCATTTCTGGCGGGAAAACCTTTATCGCTCAGCAGCCAGGAGTTTGAAATGCTTTACCTGCTTGCAAGTAATGCGGGAACAATTTTGAGTCGCGATGATATTTTGTCGACCCTGTCCGGTATTGAATATGATGGTTTAGATCGTTCCGTGGATATCCGTATTGCCCGCCTGCGAAAACTTTTGATGGATGACCCGGCAAATCCCCGTTTTATCAAGACAGTCCGTTCAGTAGGGTACCTGTTCCTGCCATGACCCGTTTATTTCTGCAGCTATTCGCACCCGTTTTTATTGTCACTTCAGTTTTTCTTTTTAATATCAGCTATATTCTTGACCCTCTGTTCTCCTCCTTTCTTGAAGACCACGGCTGGGAGGACTTCAGGCCGATTTTTCTCATGCTTGATGATTCCCTGAAAACTTCGGCAGGCGGAGAAGCAGAGGACAAAAACGGCACATTGAAACAACTGAAGAAGCAGTTTCTTTTTGATGTGGAACTGCTTGATGTCCGCACTGTCCAGTTTCCTCCGGAGGTAAAAAATAAACTTGAGATGGGCAGATTTGTCCAATATCCGGATAGCAAAGATAATCTCTATCACTTATCAGCCGACACCGGGCGTGTCTGGAAGTTGAACCTGGAACAGGGCAGAAGGGAAACGGATACCGCATTCTTAAAGCGGATTGTAGCGGGCCCCCTGGAAATAATAACCGATAATCTTCTGGCAAGGCATCAAGAAGAGTGGCAGGAGGCGCTAAAAATCATGAGTGAAAAATATGAGTTGCCACTCTCTCTGGTTACCCTGGATTTAATTGACCTGGAGTCGCGGGATGTAAAAAAACTCAAGAAAGAGGGCACTCTCCTCTTTCATGATAATTACCTGGAGAAAATTTATACTCTTGTTCCGGGGAGTGGATATGTTCTTAAAGTTGGCCCTTTTAAACAGCCATTGATCCTCAAATTTGCCGACCAGGTGTTTCTTGGTGCACTGGGGGGTCTCATGGGATTTCTGGTCTGGCTGTTCCTGCGACCAGTCTGGCGGGATTTACGGAAATTGCAGTCAGCATCCCGGAGTTTTGGTGAAGGGCAGTTGCAGACCCGGATTGATTATTCGAAATACTCCACTGTCAAAACTATTCTGAAGGCCTTTAACGGCATGGCATCGCATATTCAGCAGTTGATTGCCTCCCATAAAGAACTGACCCGGGCTGTTTCCCATGAGCTGCGTACTCCTGTTTCACGACTGCGGTTCAGTATTGAAATGCTGCAGAAAACAGACGACAAAGATGCCCGAAATCGATATCTGGAGGCAATGAACACAGACATTGATGAGCTTGATGATATGCTCAGGGAACTGCTCTCCTATGCCCGTATGGATGTTGACCGTAAAGTTATTGAATACTCTCCTGTAGTACTCAGTGAATGGCTGGAAGAACAGGTTTTGCGTCACAAACGAAACTGCGGGGATAAAAAGGTGGGAATAAGCCTGGATGCCGAAGTACCCTCTCATTCCGTAAACTGTATGGATCCAAAGCTTATGGCACGGGCCCTGGGCAACCTGATTCAGAACGGATGCCGTTATGCAGGACATACTGTCCATATCCATCTGGGTTACAGCAATGAAGAATTTCAGCTCCGCGTGGAAGACGATGGGCCGGGTATTGCTGCCGAATCATTTGACATCATTTTTGATCCCTTTACCCGCCTTGATCCCAGCCGGGACCGCGACACGGGCGGGTATGGGCTGGGGCTGGCAATTGTAAAACAGATTGTTGAGGCGCACCAGGGGGCAGTGAAAGTTGGCCGGTCCAGGCTGGGAGGAGCGGAATTTCTGATATCCTGGAAAGGGGAATCATAAAAAAATCTGATTACGGTAAAAAATCAGGCAGATAAAGCAGGCATATCCCCAATCCGGCTGAGTTTCAAGGGTAATCAGAATCAAAAAATGATCACGAAACCGATACGGATTCAGGAAAATAATTGGTCCTGTTTCCGTGAGTGTTGCGCAAAAATGGACATTTTGCCGTCAAAGTGGTAAAGAGGGGCAGGTGCAGTGCACCATTATCCGGATTTTCGGTGAAATTCCTTCCAGTTTTGAGAGTATTATGCAAAGGTTTCTGGTCATTCTTTTCGCGTCGTCCCTGGGACTCGCTTTTTATTACTGGTCATCCAGGTTGGTGAAGAAGAAATCCGTGCAGGATTATATCCTCACCCACCAGTGGTTGCTCCATCCCAATGCCATCTGTTACTGGCGGGCAGGTATGGCCCTGGTCGCCTATGTGTTTTATTTTATTCTTCATTATCAGATCGCAGCTATCCTGATTTTCACTTTGGCCGCGGTGCTGGATGGTGTGGACGGCCTGGTGGCCCGGAGTTGTAATCTTATTACCCGCTGGGGAGAATGGCTGGACCCCATGTGTGACAAGCTGACGTACCTGCCTCCCCTTGTCGGCTATGCCTATCTCGGAATTATTTCGGTAAAACTTGTCTGGATTCTGGTGGGAATAGAATTTATGGGACAGTTTTTTGCCAGACGTATTCTTTCGTATCTTAAAATTTCCGGCGCGGCAAATAATTTTGGCAAGATAAAGGCAATACTCTGTTTTGCCCTGGTCATCTTCTGCGCCCTGCTCGATAAGACTTCGGGGGTCATTAATGTGGGGGATGAGGTTCTTGTGGCCTGTATTGTCCTTTCCACAGCCTCGGTTGTCTGTAAATTCATTCCCAACTGGCTGTATGCCGATATTCTTTCAACGCTCAATTTTTTCTGCGGTGTCACGAGCCTTGTGTTCACCCATAACAATCACTTTGCCTGGGCTATCTGTATTATTATCGTCGGGCAATTGTTTGACCTGTTTGACGGCAGGATGGCTGAAAAGCATGGGGGAACCAAGTATGGGCCATATCTGGACGATGTTGCTGATCTTGTCAGTTTCGGGCTTGCTCCAGCTTATGTTATCTGGCAATCCGGTGGGAGTCTTGCCGGTTTTTTTGGAATTGCCTTTATTATCGGTGTCGCTTTCAGACTGATCCGTTTTGTTGTGGTGGATAAAAAGCGGGAAGACCTGCCCGATGGGGTTTTCAATGGTCTTCCAAGCCCCGCCGGGGCTTTGATTGTTCTCGGTGCGGCACTGGTCGCCCCACCTGTCGGTTTGTGGATAATCTCAGCCCTTTCCATCGGTCTCATGGTCAGTAATATCTGTTTTGCTCATTTCGGGCGTATAATCCTGAAACAGATACCCAGGCCACTGTTTTTCATGGCCAGCGCGGCCATAATTGTGAGCATAGTATTCATACTCAAGACAAAGAGTGTGCAGACATTTGGTTTCCTGATTCTTTTTTCCGTGCTGGCCTATATTGT
>NZ_JBPLBA010000019.1:0-10237 GCF_054039375.1 Desulfomarina sp.
ACCTAAATCCTGCAATTGGCGAGTTTGCCGGAGATGCGAGGTTCAATGGCGTCGACGTATAGACATACTTCAAGCCATTGAAAACGAAGCAGATTCGGTAAAATCGCCAATCCCGCAGGGCAAAGAAAATGAAAAATTGTACAATCACCCAAACAGTGAATGGCCGGATTCGTTAGATATAACATAACATATTGAAATTTACTCATAATTACATTTTTCCATTTTCTGAAGTGCAGGATTTAGGTCATATATGTTTTGTCCGGTGCCTGTGACTAATTACAAAAAGGCTTTATCACCATTGAGCCCTCACTGATTCAACTACGTGGTCAGCATACCGGTTGATAGTGGAAATGTAAACTTCTCCCGTTGGAAAAGGTGGCAAAGGGGCACTGTCCGAGGAAAATTAAAGGTCACCCTGGAAAATGGACTTTTCACAGTCTCTTCTGTCCGCATTCCCTCGGCAGAAAATTTACATTTATGTTGCAAAAAATAATTAAATTAACAATAATGTAACCAAAAGTGAAACTGTGCTGTTTCTGTTTGTCTTTTAATCTGGATCTGTGAACGGATGCCCGGAAGGGCGGCGGGTGATATTCAGTGGGTTGAATGGTAAGTGTGTAAAATTGTGATCTGCGATCCGGCCGGATCGCAGATCATGTGAAAACTGAACTGTTGAGGTGAGTTGAATGAATAAGGCGGATACCGCGTTTATCCTGGCTTCTGCAGGTCTGGTGCTGTTGATGACACCGGGGCTTGCGCTGTTTTATGGTGGTATGGTTCGGAGAAAAAATGTTCTCGGGACCATTATGCAGAGTCTGATCATGATTTCCCTGGTTTCGATTGAGTGGGTCTATCTTGGTTATTCCATGTCTTTTGGCCCGGATATCGGAGGGTTTGTCGGGGACCTGTCCTGGTTCGGTCTGAGTGGAGTGACCAGTGCTCCAAGTCCTGATTATGCTACTACAATCCCTCAGACTGTTTTTATGATTTATCAGTGCATGTTTGCTATAATTACCCCGGCTCTGATTACCGGAGCCTTTGCCGAGCGGGTCAGGTTTGTTCCTTTTCTTGTTTTTTCACTTTTCTGGACAATCCTTGTGTATAATCCTGTCTGTCACTGGGTATGGGGAAAGGGTGGTTGGCTTGCCGGTCTCGGGGTGCTTGATTTTGCAGGAGGGCTTGTGGTGCATGCCACATGTGGTGCCGCTGCCCTTGCCGGTGTTCTTGTGATCGGCGCGAGAAGAGGGTATGGTAAAACCAGTTTCATGCCCCATAATCTGCCCATGACCATGCTGGGAACCGGGTTGCTCTGGTTCGGCTGGTTTGGTTTTAACGGTGGTTCGGCTCTGGCCGCCGATGAAATCGCTGCAACAGCTTTTGTCGCCACCCATATGGCCGGAATGGCCGGAATGTTTATGTGGGTGGTCATGGAATGGTTGACTCTGGGCAAGGCTACAACCCTTGGAGCTGCGTCGGGGGCTATCAGTGGGCTTGCCACAATCACTCCAGCGGCGGGTTTTGTCGGGCCCAATGCGGCGATTATCATTGGCTGCCTTGCCGGGCTTTGCTGTTTTCTGGCGGTCAGTGCCAAAAGCAGGTTCAACCTGGATGACTCTCTGGATGTGGTTGGGATTCATGGAGTCGGTGGTATCCTGGGAACATTCTGTCTCGGTCTTTTTGCCTCCAGAAGTGTTAATCCCGGTGGTGCCGACGGTTTGTTTGCCGGAAATGCGGCTCAGCTGTACTATCAATGTGTCGGCATTGCGGCGGTAGCCCTTTACGCCTTTGTTGTCAGCTGGGTTCTTTTTAAACTTATTCATTCCGTGATGGGGATGCGTCTTGAAGAGGATGCTGAAGTTGAGGGTATGGATTCTACAGAACATTCGGAAACCGCCTATAACAATTAGTGCATGGGAAGGGCTGCCTGTGGTATGTTTCCATGGTAGAAATCCTGGCTGCCCCCGGGCAGGGAATATATGCTTAAGGAATGTAACTGGTCACAGGGGTAGCAACTCTATGAGTTTATTACCTCTGAAGTGTAACTGCTCACAGGTGCCGCAGATTTTTGCAGACTCTTCTGTTCGCTATAGCCTGTTTATGCGGACTAAAGAGACCGTGAAAAGCTGGTGATTGTGAGCATTTGCTACGGGCTTGATGAAAACTGAAAGGTTACTATGAAAAAAATTGAAGCGATTATAAAACCGTTCAAGCTGGATGATGTGAAAGATGCCTTGAACGAGATGGGTATTACCGGGATGACTGTGTCCGAGGTTAAGGGGTATGGGCGTCAGAAAGGGCATACCGAAATATACAGAGGTGCTGAATATATCATTGATTTTATACCCAAGGTGAAGATGGAGATTGTAGTCGCCGCAGAGCAGGTGGATCAGGTTGTGGATAAGATCAGAAACGCGGCCAATACCGGAAAGATTGGTGACGGGAAAATATTTGTATTACCGGTTGAGCGGGTTGTGCGCGTCCGTACCGGGGAGGAGGATCGGGATGCGGTATAGCTGATGGTTTCCGAGTTTCGAGAGAAAAGAGAGCCTCTGGAGCTGCAGTGGGCAAAAGGGCTTGGGAGCGATCATCTGCTTCTTGAATACAGCGATATCGTGGATCGTTTTATTGTACGCTGTTTTGATTCTCTTGCTGTGGACGGTAAGGATTCCGTTGCCCTTGTTGCCCTGGGGGGGTACGGCAGGCGGGAGCTTTTTCCGCGGTCTGATATCGATCTCATGATCCTTTACCGGGGACGGTCTTCCAGGGTGAACAGTATTGCGGACGGCATTCTTTATCCGCTCTGGGACCTTGGTCTTGAAGTTGGTCATGGCGTTCGTACCGTTAAAGAGTCTGTTGCCCAGGCGAGGGAGGAATATTTTTCACGTGTCGCCCTGCTGGACAGCCGTCTTATCTGTGGCAACGAGAAGCTTTTTGTCAGACTGATGAAGGTCTACCGCAAACGTTTTGTTGATGGTCGGCGGGAAAATTTTGTTGTTCAGATGAAGGAGCATCGCGCTGTCCGGCAGAAAAGGTTTGGCAGTCATGGCTATCTTCTTGAACCGAACATAAAGGAAAGCCGGGGTGGCATGAGGGATATCCAGGCCATGTTCTGGACTGCCAAGATGGTTTTCGGTCTTGACGGGCTTGATGATATGTGTGGAGCCGGCCTGCTTCTTGATGAAGAGAGGGAAGAGTTTGTCGGTTCCAGGCGGATGCTCACCCGCCTGCGCGGGTATCTTCACAGTCAGAGTAAGAGGAAGAATGAGCAGCTTTATTTTGAGCAGCAGGCGGATGCTGCCGCGGTTTTCGGCTATCGTGACCGCAACGGTGTGCTCGCGGTAGAGAGTTTCATGAGGGATATTTACGCTGCTCTGCAGAATATCGCGGTTATCACGGATCTCTTTTTTGATCATGTGGATGAGGTCCTGGGTTTGGCTGCGAAGGTCAGGGGAGTCAAGGATAAAAATGTTGAAAAAGGTATAGAGATCCGCAAAGGTAAGATTCATCTTACCGCCGGTATTGATCAGTTGCGGTCCAAACCTCATATCCTTGTGCGTCTCTTTCTGGTGATGGCCAGAACCGGCCTGGTTTTACATTATCGGACGAGAAAGATGATTGTCGGTCATCTGGGGTTGATTGACGGGAAAGTCTGTGCTTCGCCTCGCCTGACAAAAGCGTTCATCAATATTCTCCTTGAGGCGGAGGATATCTTTCCGGTTCTTGAAACCATGCTGGAGACCGGAGTTCTGCCTGCCTGTATACCTGAATTTTCCAGGATTGTTACCCTCTGTCAGTATGATGTGTATCATATTTATACTGTTGACAGGCATTCGCTTCAGGCCGTGGCTGAGCTGAAGCAGTTAGAGGGGGAACTGGAGAGGGTCTTTAAAAATGTAAAATCGTTAAGGGTGCTGTATCTTGGCGCGCTTCTTCACGATATAGGCAAGGGGTCGGGGCGGGATCACAGTATTGAAGGGGCCGAGGTGGCGGTTGAGGCAGGAAGGCGGCTGGGCCTCAGCGAGGTTGAGTGCGATGGTCTGCAGTTTCTGGTCCGTTATCATCTTTTCATTCCTGAGAATGCACTGAGAAGAGATCTTAATGATACTCTCTTTATTCGGAGGTGCGCAGAAACCATCGGCAGTCTCGACAGGCTTGCCATGCTGTACCTGCTTTCCATTGCCGACTCAAAGGCAACCGGGCCGTCCGCATGGTCGTCATGGAAGGCCGCCCTTATGGAGGAGCTGTACCTGAAGGTTTATCCCTATCTTGATTTTGCGCACCGGGGGCGGGGAGAGATTGGTGTTGAGCTGGAGGATCATGTTGAGCAGGGAGTCGAATGGCTTCGGGAGCAGGTTGGAGAACTGCTGGCGAAAGAGGAGGGTTTGCGCGTGGCTGCGGCAACCTTGTCCGCGGATTATATGCTTTCCTTTGAACCTGAGGTTATTGCTGATCATGTGCTCAGTCACAGGGATCATTATCAGCTGCTGCGTCAGAAATCGCTGATCAGGGCCGATGAGAGTGAGGACGGCTGGTCTCTTCTGATCATGTCGTTTGATCGCCCCGGTCTGCTGGCCAAGATATGTGGAGTGATGACGCTGAATAATCTTGAGGTTGTCAGGGCTCAGATTTTTACCTGGGAAGATGGAACCGTGGTGGATGTGATTGATGTTCGACCGACGGATGGACTTGAATTCAGGGAGAAAGACTGGCGCGGATTGAATGAGGATCTGGACAAGGCAATCAGTCACAGGCTGGGGCTCGGTCATCGTCTCTACAGGAAGCTTTCTTCGGTTTACAGCAGAAAGCGCGATCTTGCCGGTGAGGTGACCAACAAGGTTGTCATTGATAATAAAAGCTCCGATACTTATTCGGTGATAGAGGTTTATTCTGCTGACCTTCCCGGTCAGCTCTATCGTATTGCCCAGACTCTTGCTGATTTCGGCATCAATATCCATAAGGCGTATATCGCAACTGAGGTGGGGCAGCTGATTGATGTATTTTATGTCCTGGATAATCGAGGGAAAAAACTGCTTGACGAGGAATTTCAGCAGGAAGTAACCCAGGGGCTCCTGCATTCAGTTGGTCGTATTGCAGGTTGAAATGAGTCGGTCGCAATTGGTCACAGGGATAGCAACTCTGTGATTTTATTACTTCTGAAACAATGTCGTTCGCTTAAGCGATAAGTCCCTTTCCGACCTCGTCCGAGGGACGCATAAACCCGTCCCTGGGGGCTTGACTGCAGCCGTCTTGGCTGCAGACACCCTCGGCCAAGGTCAGAATGGGACTTTCCTGAACCATCTTGTCCTTAAGTTAACGACATTGACTTCTGACCTAAATCCTGCAATTGCCAATCCCGCAGGGCAAAGAAAATGAAAAAATTTACATTCACTCAAAAAGTGAATGGCCAAATTCGTTAAATACATCTTAATACATTGAAATCAAGTTATATTTATATTTTTTCATTTTCTGAAGTGCAGGATTTAGGTCTGAAGTGTAATTCGCAATGGATAGGTTGCGCTTAAAAATAACAAACTTGTAATAAAAATTGATTTTTCTTGCAGAAACTGCCAAAAATGTTATGTAATGGTAATTGTTTTTTTGACTCGAATGCCGGGCCATCCTTTATATGGGGTTCAGGCAAAATCTTATCGAACAAAAGGAGGCTGTGAAAATGACTAGGGAAGAAATAATGCAGACAATAGAAGATGAGAATATTCAGTATTTTCGCCTTCAGTTTGTGGATATTCTTGGCTTTATGAAGAATGTTGCCATTCCGAAAAGCCAGATCGGCAAAGCCCTTGACGGGGACATGATGTTTGACGGTTCTTCCATCGACGGATTTGTCCGTATCAATGAATCGGACATGTATCTCAAGCCGGATTACAATACTTTTACCGTACTTCCCTGGAGAAACAGAGATGGCGTTGCTGCCGCCCGTATAATCTGCGATGTTTATAAATCAGACGGTACTCCTTTTGGTGGATGCCCCCGGGTTAATCTCAAGCGTGTCCTGGCTGAAGCCAGGGAAATGGGATATACCATGAACGTGGGAACCGAAGCTGAATTCTTCCTCTTTGAAAGGGATGAGGATGGCGCGCCCACAACCATCACAAACGATGTCGCTGGTTATTTCTCACTGGATCCCGAGGACATGGCAAACGATTGCCGTCGTGAAATCATCGAGACCCTTGAGGCCATGAATTTTGAGATTGAGGCGTCCCATCACGAGGTTGCCGAGGGACAGCATGAGATCAATTTCAAATATGCTGATGCCCTTGAAGCGGCAGACAATACCGTCACATTCAAATGGGTTGTCAAGTCAATCGCAGCAAGATATGGACTGCATGCGACCTTTATGCCCAAGCCAATTTTCGGTATCAATGGTTCGGGGATGCATACCAACCAGTCACTTTTCAATCTTGACGGTACAAACGCCTTTTTTGATGAGAGTGATGACCTGCAGCTTTCCAAGGTCGCTTACTCCTATATTGCCGGCTCCCTGAAAAATGCCCGTGGTTTTGCCGCGGTGACCAATCCCCTGGTTAATTCCTATAAACGTCTGGTTCCCGGATATGAGGCACCGGTTTATGCCGCATGGTCGGCCTCCAACCGTTCGGCTCTTATCAGGATTCCTGCTGCCCGTGGTCTTTCCACCCGCACCGAGATTCGTTGTCCGGACCCGAGCTGTAATCCCTATCTTGCCCTGGCGATGATGCTTAACTCCGGACTTGACGGTATTAAGAACAACCTGACTCCTCCTCCGGAAGTGGCCAAGGACATTTTCAAGATGAGTGAGGCGGAAATGGAAGAAGAGGGCATCAAGGTCATGCCTGCCAGTCTCAAGGAAGCCCTTGAAGAAATGAAGACGAATCCGATTGCCAGAGAAACCCTTGGGGATCATATCTTTGAAAAATATATTGAGGCCAAGGAAAAAGAATGGGACAGCTTCAGAACCGCTGTGACTGATTGGGAGCTTGATGAATATCTTACCATTTACTGATTTCTGACTCGACAATAGTCAAAAGCCCCCACATCCTGCCAGGGTGTGGGGGCTTTTTCATTTTTGGTGGAGTGGCCAGAACAATTCTTGCCAAATTTCTTAATTAAAAGTAGTGTCTGTTTTCAAGATATCTGTGATCAGGGACTGGTCTTGCGGACTTCGGAGCCGCCGGTTGCAGGATTCAGGAATGACCTTAAATGTACCTTTAATTTGTTCGAAACAGTCGGTTAAAACCCGTGGACAGTTACAAAAAAAAGAGGGCAAGATCGCTGGCCGGCCTGCTTCCCGAGCTTGTGCGTGAGCGAGGGTGGGAAAAACAGCTTGATCTGTATTCAATTTTTCCACGATGGCGGGAACTGGTGGGGCCTGAGATTGATGAATATGCCAGTCCCCTGAAAATTGTGAGGGGTGTGCTCTGGATTGAAGTTGAAAATTCTTCCTGGCTGCAGCAGCTGCAGTTTGAGAAAATGCAGCTGCTGGATGTATTGAATCAGGCCCTTCGTTTGAACCGTCTTGATGATATAAAAATGGTCCTTCCGGTTCGAGTAAAAGATGATGAAGTAAAACCGGTACGGTCAGTTACATTTGTCAAGCCCGATAACAAGGAAGTTGAGGCGTTCGAGCACCAGGTCAGTACTATTGCTGACGAAAAATGCAGAGACGCTCTCATGCGGTTCTGGTATCTTTCCCGGGCATGCAGAATAAAAGAGAACAGGCAGTCTTCCAGTGAAATAGAACATGCTACACGATAATATTTTAAGCGCCATCGGCTATACGCCTCTCATAAGGATCAATCGTCTTTTCAGTCATGATTCCATGCAGATATATGGAAAGCTGGAGTCCTGTAATCCAGGTGGTTCTGTGAAGGAGCGGATCTCCCTTTCCATGATTGAGGCGGGCGAAAAAAGCGGGGAGCTGACGAAAGACAAAATTGTTCTGGAGGCCACCAGTGGTAATACCGGTATCGGGCTGGCTATGGTCTGCGCGGCAAAAGGCTACAGGTGTACTCTTGTTATGCCGGAGTCGGCTTCTGTTGAGCGGCGAAAAATCATGCAGGCCTATGGTGCTGAAATTCTGCTTACTCCCGCTAAAAGGGCAACGGACGGGGCTATTGAGAAGGCTTATGGGATGGCAAGGGAGTATCCGGAACGGTATTTTCTTGCAGACCAGTTCAATAACGAGGCCAACTGGCGTGCCCATTACGACAGAACCGCACCGGAAATATGGGAACAGACCCAAGGCAGGGTGACCCATATCGTGGCGACTCTCGGGACATCCGGAACCGTCATGGGGCTCTGCGCCTGGTTTAACGAGTTTCAGCCCCATGTGAAGGTCATCGCCGTGGAACCGCACCTGGGGCATAAGATCCAGGGGCTGAAAAATATGAAGGAATCGTATAAGCCTGGTATTTTTGATAAAAATATTCCAGGCGAGGTGGTGTCGGTGGATGACGAACCTTCATTCGAAATGGCAAGGAGTCTGGCAAGGCATGAAGGTCTGCTGGTGGGGATGAGCAGTGGGGCGGCCATGGCGGCAGCCATTGATTACGCGAAAACAGTGGACACGGGATTGATCGTCGTGATGCTCCCGGATGGAGGGGAGAGGTATCTGAGCACTCCTCTTTTTTCCGTTGAGAAGAAAAAGGAAAAAGAGGATCAACTGCTTTTTTACAATACGATGAGCAAAAAAAAGGAACCCTTTGTTCCTCTTCGGGAGGGCAGGGTAACTTTTTACTCCTGCGGACCCACCGCCTATGAATTTGCCGATCTCCAGATATGCAGACGCTTCGTGGTGACTGATCTTATTACCCGTACTCTGGAGGAAAAAGGGTTCGCGGTGGATTCTTATATGAATTTCACCGATATTGATGACAGAACGATTGAAGGTGCGGAAAACGCGGGGCTGCCCCTCCGGGAATTTACAGACCGTTATATGGCCAGTTTTCTCGAGGATATTGAAACGCTGGGAGTTAAACCGGCAACAGATTATCCCAAGGCCTCCGAATATATCGCCAATATGATTGAGATGTCCCATGAGCTGATTCACAAGGGATATGCCTATGAGAAACATGGTTCGATCTACTTTGATATTTCCAAGTTTAAAAAATACGGCAGATTGTCCGGCATTGACCTTGGCAAAATTCAACTCGGCAAAACGGTTGACCTGGATAACTATGAAAAGGATAATCCCAGGGATTTTACCCTGTTGAAACGATCGACACTGGGAGAGTTGAAAAAAGGTATTTTTTTTGAAACGGACTGGGGTAACGTAAGGCCGAGCTGGCATGTGGAATGTTCCGCCATGGCCACCACGAATATCGGTCCGACCATGGATATTCATACAGCCGGCAGGAACCTGATCTTTCCCCATCATGAAAACGAAATTGCCATTGCCGAGGCCCTGACGGGAAAGCCCCTGGCCAATTACTGGCTCCATTCAGAAATGGTGGTGGTTGATTCCAGGAGTATGTCGAGGGAAGCCGGTAACAGAGTGACCTTGCGGGACCTGCTGGCACGGGGGTACAGCGGGCGTGAAGTGCGCTTTATGCTGCTTTCGGTCCACTACCGCAAGCCGATTAATTTTTCCCTGAAACGGCTTGAGTCCGTGCGTACGGCATTGAGGCGCCTGGATGAGTTCACCTGCAAGCTGCACTGCCTTCCCCCGGGAATGCCTCATCCGGAGGTGACCGCATACGTTTCGACCATGGAAAAGCAGTTCTTCCGGGCAATGGATGATGATCTTAATGTTTCAAAGGGGATGAGTGGTATCTATACCTTTATTAAAAAGCTTAATCCTATCCTGCAGGTGAATCATCTTGACCAGGACCAGAGAAACTATATTCTTGAGACTCTGGAAAAGATTAACCGGGTTCTCAATATTTTCAGGTTGGAAGGCTGTCCGCTGGCTCCGGATGTCAATGCTCTGATAAAGTTGAGAGAAGAGGCCCGCCTGAGGAAGGACTGGCTGGCTGCGGACGCTGCAAGGGATGAGCTGGCAAGGAAAGGAATCACGGTGATTGATACGGAAAACGGTCCGATCTGGAAGCGGATCTGCGAGGGGAAGCTGAACTGAAAAGAGGTAATTACAAATGGTGTTGCATTTTGTTCCACGTTGGTTATAGTACCGTCCGTATTTACAGTATGATTTTTCTACAGTGCGCTCGTAGCTCAGCTGGATAGAGCAACGGACTTCTAATCCGTAGGTCGCAGGTTCGAATCCTGCCGGGCGTACCAGTAA